>CAYXBY010000025.1:0-23320 GCA_964463325.1 uncultured Lachnospiraceae bacterium
GAAAGAATCTATTCAATTTGTAAATTCTTTTTGTTTTTTGGTCTGTCTACTTGACGGGGGGCACATTAGTCAAGGTCTCTCCCGGCGATATAGCTTACAGCAAAAAGTAAATTGCAGAATAGGCGATGCTGCCTATCATAAGCAGCGCAAGTATCGCACAGATTATCCTTGTTGCTATAATGCGCGTAGGTGTTTTATTTTTAGACATAACATATTCCTTTCATTGTGTGTCCGTATCGATCTTCAGCTGGCGCTGAGCGACATCTGTGTCAGGGAGAAGCGTTCCGGGGGAAGGAAGCTTCAGCTTGCGATATCCCTTTGTGTCACCGTATCTTGCTTCAAAATCTGTTATTGCGCTGACGATGGTCTGCCCTTTTTTGAGCGTCATGACCGAATTACCGCCCGAGGTGCGCGTTGCCATGCGGACTATTTGCGAGGATTTTACGATAAGCGCACGGTCAGCACTTGATATCAACATTATCTCAAACGGCTTGTTTTTTGGCTCGTAGAAGGCTGCGACTATAGGAGCTGCGGTCGAGAAGGCGCCGGTCAGCTTGCGGCGGTTGCCCTTGGTCTCGTAGCTGGCAACAGATATTCTGACAGCTTTGCCGTTTGCAAATATGAACACCATATTGTCCGCTTCGGGATAGCTGTTCTGGACGTTCATGAATATCGGGCGTTCGCCGGCGTCCATCCCCAGCTTTGCGGGGATGAAATCGCCCATGACAGACGCCTTTACCTGGTCAAAATCGGATACCTTGGCGCGATATACCTGAGCGCGGTCGGTGAAGAAGACCAGCTCTGAGGTGTTGTCGGTCTCAAGGGTGCAGATTATCTCGTCGCCCTCCTTGAGCAGATGGTTGTCGCTCAGACGCAGTGATTGCTGGGATATCTTTTTGAAATATCCCTCTCGGGTGAGCACGACGGTGCCGGCGAAGGCTTCAATATGCTCCTCCTCACGGTATTCCTGTATCTCAGCGGCGCCAATGATTTGAGAACGGCGCGGTTGGCCGTATTTTTTCTTGATTTCAAGCAGCTGGCCGGCGATATATGCCTTTATCTTTAGCTCGTCGCCAAGCAGCTCCTCCAGCTCTGCGATCTCCTTTTGCAGGCCTTCGATTTCACTGACGCGATTGAGGATGTACTCGCGGTTGAGGTGGCGCAGCTTGATCTCGGCGATGTAGTCAGCCTGGATCTCGTCGATGTCGAAGCCGGTCATAAGGTTCGGCACAACGTCGGATTCTTTCTCGGTCTGACGGATTATGCGGATCGCTTTGTCAATGTCGAGCAGTATTTTTGCCAATCCCAGCAAAAGATGCAGCTTGTCCTTCTTTTTATTGAGATCAAATGTAAGCTCGCGCTTGACGCATCCGATGCGGAAGACTATCCACTCATTGATTATGTCGATGATGCCCAGCTGCCGCGGGATCGAATTGATCAGCACATTAAAATTACACTTAAAACTGTCCTCAAGTCGCGTTATTTTGAACAGCTTGGCCATCAGCTTGTCTGGATCGACGCCCCGGCGCAGATCTATGGTAAGCTTGAAGCCGGAAAGGTCGATTTCATCGCGGAAGTCGGTGACCTCCTTGAGCTTGCCATCCTTGATAAGGTCGGTGATGCCCTGCATTATCTGTTCGATGGTCGTGGAGTAGGGAATTTGAAGGATATCAATGCAATTTGCATCCTTATCGTAGTTGTAGCGCGAGCGTATGCGGACAGAGCCTTGGCCTGTCTGGAATATTTCGCGCATTTTTTCACGGTCGTAAATGATGGCACCGCCGCAGGGAAAATCCGGCGCTTTTATAAGCTCCATCATTTTATCAAGCGACGTTTTTGGGTTTTTAAGCAGCGCTATCGTTCCGTCGCACACCTCAGCGAGGTTAAATGGGCAGATGTTGGAGGCCATGCCGACAGCAATACCGGTGTTGGGCGTGACCAGAATATTCGGGAACGTGGTCGGCAGCAGTGTCGGCTCCTTCATGGTACTGTCATAGTTGTCAACGAAATCGACGGCGTCCTTGTCAATGCCGCGGAATATCTCATTGCAGAAGGTATCCAGCTTGCATTCGGTATAGCGCGACGCAGCGTATTTCATGTCAGACGAATATTGCTTGCCAAATGAGCCTTTTGAATCAATAAAAGGATGCAGCAGCGTCTCATTTCCGCGTGTTAGACGCACCAGAGTCTCATATATGGATGCGTCTCCGTGTGGGTTCAGCCTCATAGTCTGACCGACGATGTTTGCGCTCTTGGTCTTGGGACCGGTCATAAGTCCCATTTTGTACATTGTGTAGAGCAGCTTTCTGTGCGCTGGCTTAAAGCCATCTATCTCGGGTATGGCGCGTGAGACTATGACGCTCATGGCGTATGGCATGAAGTTTTTTTCAATTGTGTCGGTTATCAGCTGAGGCTGAGCGGGCGCGGGGATCATTTCAGCCGCGGTGTGAGTTATCTTGCGTTTTTTTGCCATTCCTACCTCTCTATTTTGACTCAGATTTTTACAACTGTATGTGATGCAGCGCGTATCATGCGGTTATACAGTGCCAGCCCGAGACCGTCGGTTGACGGCTTGCGGGCATATATTACGGTGCATTCAAGCGCATCGGCTTCACGTAGGGCAGAGAACAAGCGGTGTGCCTGCGTGCCGGGGTCGTTGACGGCGCCATAGAGCACGGTGTCTATGTTGCCGAGTAGCTGTGCCTCGTCGGCTGAGCAAATGACCGCGCATCGCTCACCGGCGGCACGGCGGGCAATTATATATGGGATAAATGCCTCCTCGTCGCCGTCCAGCAAAACAAATGGCGACGACGGCGCATAATGTCGATACATCATGCCGGGTGCCAGGGGACGCTCGTTTTCTGCACTGACGCCCGCGGCGGCCGCAGACAGCTCGACGGTTTCGCATACACAGCACAGCGCATCATATGTAATGGCGCCGGGGCGCAGCAGTACCACGCCGCGATCTTTTATCATAACTATAGTCGATTCCAGTCCGATATCACATTCGCCGCCGTCGATTATCATGTCGACGCGCCCATCAAGATCGCTGATGCAATATTTGGCGGAGGTCGGCGACGGTCGACCGGAAATATTTGCAGACGGGGCGGCGATCGGCAGTTCCAGCTGCGCTATCAGCGCATGCGCGACCGGATGCGATGGGCAGCGAACAGCGACAGTGTCCAGACCTCCAGTGACCTCGCGCGGGATGGTGTCTCGCTTTGGCAAAATGACCGTGAGTGGTCCCGGCATAAAGGCGTTAGCCAGCCGATAATACAGCTCATTTGTTACCGCATAATGCTCAGCCTCATGTGGCTCGGCAATGTGAATAATGAGCGGATTATTTGACGGCCGCCCCTTGGCGGCGTATATCTTTTGTGCGGCGGTGGGGTCGGTGGCGTTGCCGCCGAGACCGTAGACAGTCTCTGTCGGAAAGGTGACCAGCCCGCCGCATCGCAATATGTCAGCGGCGCGACGTATGTCCGCAGCGTTCGTGGAGGGATCGACTATCTTTATGACCTCAGTCTTCATGCGTCAGCCTCCGTTCCGCGCAGTCGCTCAGCCGTGTCTGCGGTGATAAGAGCATCTATCATGGCGCCGATATTACCGTTGAGAAAGCTCTCAAGCGAATATATCGAAAGTCCGATGCGATGGTCGGTCACGCGCCCCTGCGGGTAGTTGTAGGTGCGTATTTTTTCGCTCCGATCGCCGCTGCCAACCTGATTTTTTCGCGTACTGGCGATCATATCGTCCTGCTCGGAACGCTTTATCTCGTATAGCTTGGCGCGCAGCATTTTGAGCGCTTTTTCCTTGTTTTGAAACTGACTGCGCTCGTTTTGACATTCTATCACGATGCCGGTCGGCTTGTGCGTCAATCGCACTGCGGACTCTGTTTTGTTTATGTGCTGCCCGCCCGCGCCGGACGATTTGCAGGACTCAAAAACTATATCCGCAGGGTTTATCTCGACTTCAACATCCTCGACCTCAGGCAGCACGGCGACGGTAACGGTTGAGGTGTGTATGCGCCCTTGAGATTCGGTTTCCGGCACGCGCTGTACCCGGTGCACTCCGCTTTCAAACTTGAAACGGGAGTAAGCGCCATCACCCTCAACCATAAAGCTGACCTCCTTGAATCCGCCAAGCTCTGTTTCGTTGGCGTTGAGCAGTGAGACGCGGAAATGCTCGGTCTCGGCGTACATGTTATACATACGGTATAGCACGTATGCAAATAGTGCGGATTCCTCGCCGCCGGCGCCTGAGCGGATTTCAACTATGACGTTTTTGTCGTCGTTGGGATCGCGCGGCAGCAGCAAAAGCTTAAGCTGCTCGGCCAGCTCTGCTGATCGCGTGCGCGCGAACTCGAGCTCAGAGGCAGCCATATGACGCCATTCGGCGTCCTCGGCAGTGTTCATCATTTCCTCCGCCTCGAACTGCTGTGCCTGCGCGGCCTTATATTCACGATATTTTTCAATGACCGGAGTAAGATTTTTATATTCCTTCATCAGGCGCGTATACCGTTCGATGTCGGAGCAGACCTCGGGGTCGGACAGTGAGGCCTCAAGGCGAAGGTAATTTTGCTCTGCGGCATTCAGCTTTTCAAGCATGAGTACATTTCCTTTGAATTATTTGAAGAAGGCGCCAAAGGCGCGAGCGGCCTCGTAAAGGTCAGTCTTGGCGATGATCTCATAGGGGGCGTGCATTGCGATGACAGGCACACCGAGATCGACGGTCTCAATGTTGTGCTTGGCTATGAACATAGCGACAGTTCCACCGCCGCCTGCGTCCACTTTGCCCAGCTCACCAGTTTGCCAGGTGACACCCTCTCGCGCCATAACACCGCGCAGCCAGCCGATATACTCAGCCGAGGCATCGTTGGTGCCGCTCTTGCCGCGCGCACCGGTGTATTTGCACAGCACGACGCCGCAGTTTATGAGCGAAGAATTGCGCTTTTCGTACACGTCAGCAAAGTTGGGGTCATAAGCAGCGGAAACGTCAGCCGAGAGACAGCGCGAATGTGCGCGAACGACGGCAGGATCCGCGCACTTGGCTGCGGAAATGGCGTTGATGATGTCCTCCATAACGTCACACTTCATGCCGCTGATGCCCTCGCTGCCGACCTCCTCCTTATCGGCCAGTATGCACATGAGCGTGTGCTCGGAGTCGGCATTGTCGATGATGGCGGTCAGCGCAGGATATGCGCAGACACGGTCATCATGCCCGTAAGCACCGATGAGCGAGCGGTCGAGACCGACGTCTCGAGCCTTGGCAGCCGGGACGGCGGACAGCTCAGCCGACAGGAAATCTTCCTCGGTAATGCCGTAGCGCTCGTTGAGCAAACGCAGGATATTTAGCTTTATCGCGTCCTGACCGTCACCGCAAGGACGGCTGCCAGCCAGCACATTTAGCTTTTCGCCCGGGATCGCCTCGGCGAGTGGACGCTTGTTCTGCTCCGCGCCAAGGTGCGGGAGCAGATCGTTGATATAGAAGATAGGATCGTTGTCGTCCTCGCCGATAACGATCTCAACTGACTCGCCGTCAGCTTTGACTACCACGCCGTGCAGCGCCAGAGGCGTCGCGACCCACTGATATTTGCGTATGCCGCCGTAATAGTGGGTCTTAAAAAAGCCCATGCCGCCGTCCTCGTAGACGGGGCACTGCTTGAGGTCGAGACGGGGTGAATCTATATGCGCGGCGGCGATTCTAATGCCGTTCTCAAGCGGCTCGCGACCAACAGTGAACAAAAACAGATTTTTGCCGCGATTATTGAAATATTTTTTGTCGCCAACGCCAAGGCTGTCGCCCAGACGGTATTCGGTGAAGCCGGCAACTTCAGCCATGCGAATGCCCTCGCGAACTGCCTCACGCTCGGTTTTGGCGGCGTCAAGAAAACGCATATAGTTGACGGCGTACTCATATGCCGCGTCGACATCGGCGGTTTCAAAAACGTTCTTTTTGGAGTAGAGTAACTGCTCCCGAAGCTTAGTTGTATCCATATTTATAGATCCTCCTTGCGGTTATGATTATCAATAGTATAGCTTTTCGTATGTCCGCACGTTTTTTTGCTGTCGGCGGACGTAATTTCGGGTCTCCTCGAATGGGATGTTTGTCAGGTGCCCGGCAAAGGAATATCGCGGATCCTTAAGCCATGAGTTGACATTTCCAACGCCGGCATTGTAGGCGGCGAAGGCGTTGTCCCAGTTGCCGTAAATGCCGTAGAGCCAGGACAGCATATAGCTGCCGTAGCGGATGTTGGTGGCGGGATCTGAGATCATTACATCATCAAGGTGCTCGCCAAGCATGTCGTCCGAGATCCAGCGATATGTCGCTGGCATCAACTGCATCAGCCCGACAGCGCCGGCCACCGATACTGCATCGTCGTCAAAATCGCTTTCGGTCTTGATAGTCGCATATATGACGGCCTCGGGAATATCAAATTCCTCGGCACTTGCGGCGACGTATTCGCTAAAGTCGCGCGGATACGATGCCTTACGTATTGCAAACTGTGCAGCCTCATAGATAAGGCCGACCATCAGCACCGCCAAAAGCACAACGCCTATCACAAAACGGCGCTTTTTATACCATGGAGCCATCAAAAACATTCTCCTGTGACATGATTTTGCGCAGCTCGGCTGTCAGCGATACATCATCTCCGTCGTTATACACTGTGTATTTCGCACGTGAAATGTAAAAATCGTCGCGCGGCTGCCCGTTTATTCGCTGCTCGGCCGCCTCATCAGACAGGCCGTCGCGTCGGATTATGCGGCGCAGTCGCGTTTGACGAGCTGCCAGAACTGCAATGACAAAGCTGCACCGAGTATCCCAGCCGGCCTCGAACAATGCCGGGGCATCGATGATAGCCGCCGAAACACCCTGGGCAGCATATTTTTTGAGCAACAGTTCAGTCTCGGATAGAATATACTTATGAGTGATCACATTCAGTTTTGATAGTAACTGGCTGTCAGAGAAAACTATTTTAGCCAACGCACGGCGGTCAAGTGTGCCGTTAGTGGACATGATGCCGCCACCAAAACTGTCACGCAGCTCGTCGAGACAGGCAGAAGGCGGGCACAGAAGGGAATGATAGACTGCGTCGGCGTCGACAGACGGTATGCCCCATTCCTTCAAAATGGCACAGATCCAGCCCTTGCCGCTGCCGCTGGGGCCTGTAAGACCGATTATTTTCATACGAAGTCACCTCCACTCAACAAAAGGCAATTCCTGCTCTGACACAAAACACCACATTATATTATACTACATTTTTTCAACAAATTCAATAGTTGAAGGCGCTTTTATTCGATAACCTGTTGAAAAAAATACTGAAATATTGTATAATACATAATAGATGAGTATATCGAAAGGATCGCGAGAAATGAGATACGATACACTTTTATTCGACGCAGACGGAACGTTGCTCGACTTTTCACGTTCAGAGCATGAGGCGCTGGTCGCGGCGCTGTCTGCATTTGGCTTGCCGACCGACGAACATGTGGTAAATACATATTCGGCAATCAATGACGACCTATGGAAGCAGCTGGAACGCGGAACAATAAAAAAGACAAAGTTGAGACTGCAACGGTTCGCGCTGCTTGCCGAAAAGCTCGGCATATCCTGTGATACAGCGGCGCTGGCTGATCGGTATGAAGATGAGTTGGCGACCCGTGCGTATATCTTGGGGAACGCGCTCGAGGTATGCACAGTTTTGGCACAGCAGCACAGGCTGTACCTCGTCACTAACGGCTTTGTCAAGATTCAGCGTGGACGCTTTTTGACGACGCCACTCCGCCCGCTTTTCAAGGATGTTTTCATCTCGGACGAGATCGGCTTTGATAAGCCTTCGCTGAGATATTTTGAGGCTGTAATGGCTCGTATTCCTGCTTTTAATGCATCAAGGACATTGATCATTGGCGACTCATTGACATCGGACATCCGCGGCGGCATCAATGCCGGGATAGATACCTGTTGGTTTAACCCGGAACACAAAAGTGCCCCAGATGGCATGCGTATAAATTATATCATCGACGATCTAAAACAACTATATAGCATCACGAATTGATAAATATGAAGGATTTTAAGACTAATATTGCCGATTTGATAACACAATTCAACCGTTCAGGCATACGTTATAAGATCGATGAGCCGCTGTCTGCACATAGCAGTTTTCACATTGGCGGCCCTGCGGCGCTTATGGTGTTCCCAAATGGCCGAGGACAATTTGTTGAGCTTTTGAGACTGCTCAAGACATTCGGTGTTAGATACACGGTAATCGGGCACGGCAGCAATGTGCTTTTTGATGATGCCGGTTATGCTGGAGTTATTGTCGTAACGACCGGAATGCGCACGATCAAAGTGGACGCAGACGGACTTTATGCTGAATGTGGAGCGTCCTGTGCTGCGATGGCGATTGCGGCTGAGCGCGAGGGCCTTGGCGGACTGGAGTTCGTTTACGGTATCCCCGGAACCTGCGGCGGCATTGTATTTATGAACGGCGGAGCGTACGGCTCATCGATATCAGAGCTGTCACCGCGCGTCGATTGTTTTGATACTTACTCGGGAGAACTGCTGACGCTGACCGGCGAGGCGCTTGACATGGATTATCGGCACAGCATCTTCGTGAGCCACCCTGAACTGATAATTCTCGGCGCACGCTTTTGTCTTGAACACGGATGCAGGGAGCAGATTCGTGGGACAATGGAACAAAATATGGCAAGCCGTCGTGAAAAGCAGCCGCTTGAATATCCCAGTGCCGGAAGTGTTTTCAAACGCCACGAGGGATATTTTCTTGGGCGTGTAATACAGGACTGTGGACTCAAGGGGTACCGTATGGGCGGCGCACAGATTTCAGAAAAGCATGCCGGATTTATAATAAATACCGGCTCTGCAACATCCGCGGACGTGCTAGGGCTGATATCACATATTAAAAATATAGTTTCTGAAAAATACGGCTTTTTGCCAGAATGTGAGATAATATATATACGATAAATGTCATTTACACTGGATATTAAAAATGAACTGGTCGCACTGACTACCCGCTCTGCATGCTGCCGGCGTATGATATGCGAGGGATTGCTGCTTTGTGCTGTGCCGTCAGAGACAGGCTCGAGTCTAACCGTCAAGGTCTGTGACGATGCCGTCGCAGGGTTTATCGATCATTCACTGCGCGACCACTTTCGCCGAGGCGGAGTTGAGTTGCACCGCTCTGCTCGTGCGACGACATGGGCGCTCCCGGAGCTTCCGACAATCTCGGCGCAACACATGCCGAGCATGATTTGCGAGCATTGCCTTTCAGCTTTTTTGCGCGGAGTTTTTTTGGCGTGCGGTACAGTAAACAGCCCTGAGGCGATGGATTATCATGCGGAGCTGCTTTTGGGCGACGCCATGCGAGCACGTGTCGTGCGTGCGGCGCTTGATAAGCTGGGATGCTCGCCACGCATTATTGATCGGCCGCACGGAGTTGGACTGTATTTTAAGTCGAGTGAGAGTATAGAGGCACTTCTGGTCGGAACCGGCGCGACGTCGTCCGCCTTTACACTTATGAACAGCAAGATCGAGCGCACGATACGAAATGATGAGAATCGCGCAACAAATTGTGTTACCAAAAACATTGCCAGGGCAGTGGCGGCCTCAAGACGATATATTACGGCGATAAATGCGTTGGAGTCTGCTGGGATGATCTGTAAGTTAGGGGATGACGTGCAAACAACTGCCCGCCTTCGTGTCAAATACCCGAGTGCATCACTGTCTGAACTTGCGGCGCTTCACAAACCACCAATAACCAAGTCGGGACTTAATCACAGACTTGCAAAAATACTTGAATTATACAATCAAATTACTATAAAATGATCGGAGAATGGCAATTATGGGCGATTTTGCACACCTTCATTTGCATAGTGAATACAGTCTACTCGATGGGGCGTGCCGTATAGGGGATATACCTGTGCGTGTGGCCGAATGCGGTCATGATGCGGTTGCAATCACAGATCACGGCGTTATGTACGGTGCAATCGCTTTTTATAACGCCTGCAAGGTGTCCGGGATCAAGCCTATAATTGGCTGTGAGGTGTATGTCGCGCCTGAATCGCGTTTCAGCAAGGTGTCCGGGCAGCAGGGAAAATCTAACCATCTTGTGCTGCTTTGCGAAAATGAAATTGGATACAAAAATCTAATATATATGGTCTCGCGGGGCTTTACGGAGGGCTTTTACTCGCGTCCACGTGTGGATTTGGCGTTGCTTCGCGAGCATCACGAAGGACTCATTGCTTTGTCAGGATGTCTTTCCGGTTCAGTAGCGCAGGCACTTTTGCGTGGCGACACTGCAGAAGCAGATAGGCGGGCAATTGAGCTATCCGACATTTTTGGACAGGATCATTTTTATATTGAGTTGCAAAATCACGGAATTTCCGACGAAATACGACTTTTGCCTGAATTGTGGGCGTTGGCGGAGCGCTGTCGCCTGCCGGTAGTCGCCACAAATGATTGCCATTATTTGCGTCGGCGCGATGCAGATATTCAAGCTACGTTGATGTGCATTCAAACCAATCGTACTATTGCTGACGGACGTCCGAATGGTTTCGAGGGGGACGAGTTTTACTACAAAACAACCGATGAGATGCGCATGTTGTTCGGCAAATATAACGGAGCACTTTCAAACACGGTAAAAATTGCAGAAATGTGTCAGCTGGAGCTCGATCAGTCGCAGTTGTTTTTACCGAAATTTCACTGTTCCGGGGGCGAGTCGGCAGACGACGTCATGTCTCGAATGACCCATGAGGGACTGCAAAAACGCGCGTGCGAAGGCGATATAGTATATCACGATAACGAAAAAATATATCTTGAAAGGGTGGAATATGAGCTATCTGTGATCCGTGACATGGGCTATTCTGACTATTTCCTCATCGTTCAGGACTACGTTAATTATGCGCGCTCAAAGCGCATACCCGTGGGCCCCGGGCGCGGTTCTGGAGCAGGAAGCCTTGTTGCATTTTGTCTTGGAATAACCGATATTGATCCGATACGCTTTGGCTTGCTGTTTGAGATCTTTCTCAATCCCGAGCGCATAAGTATGCCGGATATCGACATTGATTTCTGCTATAACCGACGTGGCGAGGTTATTGATTATGTCATTCAAAAGTATGGTGATGATCATGTGTCACAGATCGTCACGTTTGGAACTATGGCAGCACGCGCCGCTGTGCGGGATACGGGGCGGGTTATGGGTATGTCATACGCTGAGGTCGACGAGGTTGCCCGCACGATACCACATGAGTTGAATGTCACGCTTGATGAAGCACTGCACTTGCCGGAGCTTAAGCAAAAATATGAATCGTCGGATCGGGTGCGAAAGCTTATCGATACAGCGCGCGCACTTGAGGGTATGCCGCGCAACGTTTCAGTCCACGCGGCTGGCATAGTTATAACCGAGGCGCCGGTGACAAATTACGTGCCACTGGCGCAAAGCAACGGTGTCAACATCACGCAGTACGATATGGATACAATATCACGCCTCGGTTTATTGAAATTTGACTTCCTTGGCCTTCGATATTTGACGATAATTGACGACGCTGAGCAGCAGATACGTGAGCGCTGCCCGGATTTTGACATACGTCGTGTGCCGCTTGATGACAGCGCCACGTTTTCACTCATTGCTATGGGCGATACCTCAGGCGTTTTTCAACTCGAGTCGTCGGGTATGAGGCAAATGCTGGTGTCGTTGAGCCCAAATTGCATAGACGATATATTTGCAGCGCTGGCGCTTTATCGCCCAGGCCCCATGGACTCGATTCCTCGTTTTATCGAGGGGCGTCGCGATCCAAGCCGAGTGCATTACGCACATCCGTTGTTGGAGCCAATTTTGGCGCCGACATATGGGTGTATAGTTTATCAGGAGCAGGTTTTGAGCATCTTCCGCGACGTCGCGGGCTACACATATGGGCACGCTGATATAGTACGTCGCGCAATGTCCAAGAAAAAAGCGGACGTTATGGAGGCTGAGCGGCAGAGCTTTGTTGCGGGCGCCGCGGCTAACGGTGTTCCGGAGAATGTGGCGGATGAGTTGTTTGACAGCATGGCCAGCTTCGCAAATTATGCCTTCAAAAAGGGGCATGCGGCGGCGTACTCTATTATTTCTTATCGTACGGCTTATCTGAAGACGCATTATCCGCGCGAATATTTTGCGGCATTGCTGAACTCGGTTCAGGACAATCTTCCTAAGATGGCGGGGTATATTTCGGAGTGCAGCAAGCTTGGAATACATGTCACGCCGCCGAATATTAACCGCAGTATGGCTGACTTTCACGTGAATGGTGATGACATAGTCTTCGGCTTACTGGCGCTTAAGAATGTCAGTCGTCAATTTGCCGAGAATGTGGTGCGCCAGCGTTGGATGGGCAATTTTATCTCGTTTGATGATTTTGTGCATCGCATGGCAGATCAACAGCTAAACCGTCGACAGCTGGAAGCTTTAATTAAGGTCGGCGCTTTTGATGAGCTTGGTATATCGCGCAGTCGATTACTTGCGGCCTATGAGGCTGTGCTGGACGGTGAAACAGAACGTCGACGCAACAATGTGGCGGGGCAACTTGACATGTTCTCAAGCGTGGAGGATTCGCCAACCGGGGGGACAGTATACAGTTATCCCGATGCAACCGAGCTCTCGTTGCGTGACAAACTGGCGATGGAAAAGGAGATGGCGGGCATATATCTGTCTGGTCACCCGCTCGACAGCTATACGTGCTGCATGTCCGAGCTGGATCTCGTTCCGTTGACCGATATACTGGCGCTGGCTGATGCCGATTCAGGAGAGCACTCCGATGGCGGTAACATCTCCTTGCGAGATGGCGCGAGCGTGAGGGTGGCCGGCATGGTTACCGGTATTAGCGTCAAAACGACCAAAAAGGACGAGCGCATGGCCTTCATAAAGCTTGAGGACGGTTATGCTGAGCTCGAATGTATAGTGTTTCCCAAGCAATATCAGAGCTTTAGATCGCTGATGTTTGAGGATTCGCCTGTATGTGTTGAGGGGCGGATACAGCTGCGCGAGGGTGAACCGCCACGGGTTGTGGTTTCGATGGTTGGTGCATTGATAGAAAACGGCCTGTATCGCAGCAAATCAGAAGAGTCCGCTGAGCCGGCTTTGAGCATTTTGAATGATTCAGCTGTCGCAATACCAGCAGCTCCCCCAGCGCGCGACCCGGACATCATGCAAGGCACTGACGTCACGTCGCTCACACCAGAGCCAATGCTGGGCTCTGTGGACTATTATCTTCGTATGGCGCGGGGGGGAGCTCCGACACCCGCAAAAAAGGATCCGGCAAGCGGAGGAAACCGCGACACCTCGCCTCGTGCGCCGCGACTGTTCCTTCGAGTGCCGGATATGGAATCACGTCAATATAAAAAATGTTTGAATTTAATCGAAATATTTGAAGGTGTGATTCCGGTGACTTTTTATGATAGCTCGACGACAACTTATCACACGCAGCAAAAGGGAATGACTGTCAGTGATTTTCTGCTTGATGAGCTGCGCGAGCTTATTGGCGCTGAGAATGTTGTTTTTCGTCGATAGACTGATTCATCCCGTGTAATCTTCAATCAAAGACGCGAGCTCACGCTCCGACGCCGCCCAAATGCCTGCACCGAGCATGACACGGTCTGCCTCGGGCAGGCTTTTTATATCTACATCAAGAATATCCTGGAGCGCACCGGCGCTGTCAAATATGCCTATCACACCGTTGTATTCTTTGATCATAAAGCCCGAGCTGCTCCATGTGTCGTTGCTTCGAGATGACAGCTGTGAGGACATCTCCGCAGTATTATAACACACCGTTTCGATACGCCCCTGTATGCTGATGGCCAATATCAGCGTGGCAGATGATATCGTCATGGCTGCTATCGCCACAGTCATTATTGCTATAAGTGCTTTTTTGCTGCTTTCCATTACATTTGTTCCTTTCCATGAATAATTGTGCAATTATTATTTGCGGTGAGGCGGATTTTATGCGCCGCAATTGCCAACAATAAGCATAGTCGGCATGGAGGTGAGTTAAATGAAAAAACATGTAATTGGTCGGAAATGGCGAATAATATTGAGCTCGATGGCTGTTTTGGGTATAATCGTGATGGTTATTACTATGGTGATCGTTATGGCGATGTGCATACACATCAAGCGTAGCTTTTCGTCTGAGCTGGATCTGACTCTTTTTGAGGCTTCGGCACGCGGTGGAACGACAAAACTGTATTATTATGATAATAATGGCGATGCAATAGAGCTGACCTCGGAACGCCTTGAGGGCGGCAGCTGCATTTATGCCGATTATGACGCACTGCCACGGCAGCTGATAGATGCTTTTGTTGCAATTGAGGACAAACGCTTTTGGCGACATTCGGGGATCGATGTAAGACGAACAGCGCATGCCGCGCTTAATTATCTGACTCATGGCAGCATGCGCTTTGGTGGATCGACTATCACACAGCAGCTGATTAAAAATATTACTGGCGAGCGCGACAATACCGTCGAGCGCAAGCTTCAGGAAATGATATGGGCACGATATCTCGAGGGCTGCATGACAAAACAGCAGATAATCGAGTTATATCTTAATATTATAAATCTTTCGCGAGGCTGCATTGGGGTGCAGGCGGCGGCGAACACCTACTTTTCAAAAGATATTTCCGAGCTAACGCTCGCAGAATGCGCGACCATTGCGGCGATAACAAACAATCCGTCCTATTATGACCCCATCAGCCACCCAGAAAACAACATTGAGCGACGCGACCTGATACTCGATCAAATGTTAGAGCAGGGATACATTGATAGTGTCACTCACGCCGCAGCTATAGCCGAGCCACTGACACTCGATACCTCAATGAGGAATGAGGTTCAAAGCGTCAACAGCTGGTATACTGACATGGTGATCGAGGACGTGATAGACGATCTGTGCGAGCAGTATGACTACACGCCACAGAGCGCGTCGGTGCTGATTTATTCAGGGGCATTGCGCATATATACCGCTGTAGACATCGAGATGCAGGCTACGCTGGAGATCTATTTTGAAGCCGCCGATGGTCTGCCGCGCGGGACAGAGGATAACTCATTTCAGGCCGCCATGGTTATCATTGATCCTGCAAGCGGGGACATACTTGCTGTCGCTGGCGCAATCGGCGAAAAGGCTGGTGACCGCGTACAGAATTATGCAACACAGACGCTGCGTCCGTCAGGATCTGTCATAAAGCCACTGTCGGTATATGCACCTGCACTTGAACGTGGGTTGATCACTACCGGATCGGTATATGATGACGTACCGGTGCTTTTTAACAAGTCGCGCAGCGGTTATACCCCTTGGCCGCGCAACTCGCCTAATGTATATCGCGGTCTGACTAATGTTACTGCGGCGGTGCGCGATTCAGTGAATACAGTGACAGTGAAGATACTTGAGGAGTTGGGGATCGACAGCTCATTTGATTTTTTGCGCGATAAGGTTGGTATGAAAAGTCTGATATCGTCGCAAACGCTGGCGGATGGCTCCGGCATTTCTGACCGTGGTGTGGCGGCGCTGGCACTGGGACAACAAAACTATGGTGTGACCGTGCGAGAGATGACCGCTGCCTATACTGCATTGGCTAACGGTGGTATCTACAGCGAGCCGCGCTCATATTACCGCGTCACGGACTCGCGAGGCAATGTACTGCTCAGCCATGAGGACGGGCGGCAGCAGGAGGCGATTTCTGCAACCACGGCAGCGTTGACTACTGTTATGCTTCAAAATGTCGTTTCCTCGGGAACCGCCTCGGCCATACAACTCGATCGTCGCATTGACGTCGCAGGCAAGACCGGAACTACACAGGATAACTGCGATAAATGGTTTATCGGTTATACGCCTTACCTTTTGGGCGGCGTCTGGTGCGGATATGAATACCCGAAAAGCATGGATGGCATGTCAGGCAACCCCTGCCTTGACATTTGGGATGACATAATGACTGCACTGCACGAAAAATATCTTGCTTCGAGCGGCGCTGAAACCGAGTTTCACACTCCGTCCGGCATAGTATCCTGTCGGGTGTGTGCTGACTCCGGTAAGCTGCTGACGGAGGCATGTCGGCACGATGCGCGAGGCAGCAGAGCAGTGACATGCTACTATGCCTCAGGAACTCAACCGAAATCATTTTGCGATACCCATATTATGGTTGATTATGATATGATCGGCGGTGGAGTAGCAACTGAGGACTGCCCCAGCGGCGGGCTGGCAAGAGTGGGTATGATACAGGTGAAGCGCAGCTTCCCAATGCCGTTGTACGTTACGGACGCGCAATATGTATGGCGACAATTGCCGTCTGGCGTGCAGTCATCACGTGAGGGAAACGAGCCATTTTTTGCGCCTATGCTAGAAGATGGCACCTGGTGCGGTATCTCGCGAGGACGAGTTCAATACAACCGTGGCTGCATTCAGCATGGTTGGCTGGAATAGTATTAAATCATAGTTCGAGGCATCGGTAATTATTTTGGGCTGTCATATAGACAAGCACTGCTTCTCGTGATATAATATAATCATAATTGAAGCAATTAGGGGGCGTAATATGAAGTATGTGCTTATTACGGGTGCCCGTGGTGGTATGGGACAAGCTGCAGTCAGAGCCTTTATCCAGCGCGGATTTGGCGTTTTCGCGCTGGATCGTGTAAAATGTGATATGGCTGCGGGAGTTATTCCTATCGAGGCTGATATTACTGATGAGTCAGCTGTGCTGCGAGCTGTTGAGCAGGTGCACGAGACGACAGATGAGCTTTGCGGTATTATACACTATGCCGGAATATATATGTTAGACTCATTAGTCGAGATGGATACTGCCGATTTCGACAGAATTTTCATGGTTAATTTGCGAGGAGCTTTTATTGTCAACAAGGCATTTTTGCCGATGCTGAGGCAGGGCAGCCGAATTATTATCACGACAAGCGAGCTGGCATCGCTTGATCCACTACCGTTTACCGGCATATATGCGGTCAGCAAGGGGGCTCTTGATAAATATGCGTATTCGTTACGAATGGAGCTTCAACTTTTGGGCATTTCAGTGTCTGTGCTGCGAGCCGGTGCTGTTCGTACAGACATGCTGACGACCTCAACAACTGCACTCGAGCGGTTTTGTGCTCGAACTTCGCTTTACACCTGCAATGCTAAGCGCTTTCGGCAAATAGTTGATCGTGTGGAGGCAAGGTGTATCACACCGGATAAGCTGGCCGAAAAAAGCTACCGTATTTTTTCGGCAGGACGACCGCATTTTGCTTACAGTCTCAATCGGAATCCGCTTCTCGTGATGCTCGATTGCCTGCCGCAGCGACTCCGGTTTTGGATAATTGCGCGAGTGTTGAAATAGACATTTGAATAGAATAGTACAGCCCCGGCATGGATAGATGTCCATGCCGGGGCTCAGCTATAAGGCGGCTATAAAAGAGTTATGATCAATAATATACTACTCTGTAATCCATATCATTTTCACCGTTTTGATACGCGACTTCGGTGAAGCCGTCACCGGTGAATATCGGGAGCATTTCACGGACGCCATTTATAAGCTGGTCGGAGTCCGCAAGCTTATCGAGGGGGTACCAAAATATCTCGCCCTCGGTTGACGGCTTCAGTTCACCCGAATATTTGTCTGCGGTGTAGAGAAAAACTATGTAACGGCCGCCGTCGTGCTTGTGAAATTCCTTGATGCCGCAAAGCCGCGGCGCCTCAATGGTAAGGCCGGTCTCCTCACGCACCTCGCGTATTACAGACGGCGTGATGTATTCGCCCGGCTCCACATGCCCGCCCGGGAAATTCCAGCCGCACCAGTACGAATCGTTTACTTTGTTTTGAACGAGAACATTGCCGTGGCCGTCGCTCAGCATACACATGTTGGTCAGCTCGATCGATTCCTCTCTTGACATGGGGGCACCTCTTTTGATTTTTAATCGCGCTTGATAGTCAGATGGCCACTCTGAGTGTCTGCCGACCAGATTATGTGGCGCGGACACTTGCTGACGCAGACGCCGCAATCGACGCACTTGCTATAGTCAATCTCGGCCAGTGAACCATTTACCGTAATGGCGCCCTCCGGGCAATTTTTCTCGCACAAATGACAGCCAATGCAGCCGACCTGGCACTGTCGGCGCGTGACTGCGCCCTTTTCAGCCGAGCGGCAGCCGACCCAGTGTGCGCTGGAGTAGGGAACGAGCTTGATCAGCCCCTTGGGACAGGCGGCGGTACAAACGCCGCAGCCGCGACACTTGTCGTAATCCACTGCCGCGACACCGTCGATGACCTTTATGGCGTCAAACGGGCAGGCGTCCACACAGGTGCCAAGGCCGATACAGCCATCAGGGCACAGTTTGTCACCGCCCCCCAGCTTGGCCGCAGCGATGCAGTCATGTGCACCGGCATAAATATACTTTTTTGTCGTCAGCTCATGTGTGCCGGAGCACATGACCTGCGCACGCATGCGCACTGTCTTTTCAACCGGTATGCCCATGATCTCGCCGATAGCCGCAGCGACCTCGTTGCCGCCGACTGTGCATGCGTTGGGCTTAGCGGTGCCGTTTACAATGGCCTCTGCCAGCGCGGCGCAGCCGGAATATCCGCAGCCGCCGCAGTTAGCACCGGGCAGCTTTTCGGTTATGGCCGGTATGCGTTCGTCGGTCTTAACGGCAAATACACGCGAGGCTATCGCCAGGACTATGCCGAAAACAAGGCCGAGACCGGCCAATATTGCTACAGGAATAAGTATCTGCATCTCTCACACCTCCTCAACCGAAGCTGACACCGGAGAAGCCGGCGAAGGCCATAGCCAACAGTCCTGCAGCTATTAGCGTGAGTGGGAAGCCACGAAAGGAGCGCGGAGCTGCATCGTAGTCGATGCGCGCGCGCAGACCGGCAAAAACAACTATTGCAAGCGTAAAGCCAAGTGCCGCGGCAAATCCGTAGCAGACGGATTCAATGAAGTTATAGCCCTTTTGAATGTTGACCAGTGCCGAGCCGAGAACGGCGCAGTTGGTGGTGATGAGTGGGAGAAAAATGCCCATGGCGCTGTACAGTGCCGGTACGAATTTGCGTAAAAACATCTCGATGAACTGCACCAGCGCAGCGATCACGAGTATGAAGGCGACCGTCTTGAGGTATTCAAGTCCAAATGGAACCAGCAGCAGGTAATAGACCACCCAGGTAGCCGCGCTCGAGAGCGTGATGACGAAGGTGACCGCCATACCCATGCCGAGTGCGGTATCAGGCTTTTCGGAAACACCAAGAAAGGGGCAGCAGCCGTAGAATTTTGAAAAGATGAAGTTTTCAACCAATATAGCGCTGAACATCATTAAAAGAATTTGTCCGAAGCTCATATGCTGTCCTCCTTTTGGGTGTTATCGGTTGCGGGCGCAATTTCAGCAGCCGCCGCAGCGGCATTTTGCTTGTCTTGGGCTCGATTCGACAGCTTTTGCACCAGCGCGACTATAAATCCGAGCGTCAGGAAGGCTCCGGACGGCAGAATAAATATGATAGCCGGCGCAAAGCTCTCGCCAAACAGGCTGAAGCCGAGGAAGGTGCCGTTGCCGAGGATCTCACGGACAGTGGCAATGATGGTCAGCGCAAATGTGAAGCCCAGACCCATTGAAAGACCGTCGATAGCGCTTGGCAGCACCGGATTTTTGGACGCAAAGGCCTCTGCGCGTGCCAAAATGATGCAGTTAACGACTATCAGCGGTATAAACAGTCCGAGCGCGCCGTAAAGCTCGTAGAAGAAGGCCTTTATCAGCAACTCAACTGCCGTTACAAAGCCCGAGATTATTACTATGTAAGCTGCAATGCGCACCTGCTTCGGAATAAATTTCCTGAGCAGTGATATCAGTATATTGGAGCAGATCAGGACCGCAGTGGCGGCCAGCCCCATACCGACTGCGTTTTTGACCGATGTTGTCGTCGCCAGGGTGGGGCACATGCCGAGCAGCTGTATGAGGACGGGGTTGTTATCGATAATACCGCCACGGAGCTGCTTAAGAAAGCTTTTGAATCTCATCTTCATTCACCTCCGTTTTGAGAATAGGTAGGGGGTATGAGCCCGGCCTCCTCCAGCAGAGCTTTTGCGCTCTGTATGCCGCTTTTGACGGCATTTGAGCTTATCGTTGCTCCGGCAATGGTATCAACGTCATAGACCGATACAATGTTATTAAAGCCTGAGAGGTATTTTTCTTCGGTAGCACGGCTGCCGAGTCCCGGCGTTTCGGAGTGTGAAACTACGCGGACGCCGACTATAACGCCTTCGGCATCATACGACACCAGCATTGATATGTCGCCGCCAAAGCCGGCCGAGCTCAGATTGACGCAATAGAACTGCTCGTCACCGCGCGTTATGCTGTAGATAACAGTTCCGCTGTCGGCGGTGACATCTTCAAGTGTGGTATAGTTGACGCCTTCGCCAAACATGCCCTCGATGGAGCTGCGTATCTCACCCTCAAGGTTTTCAGCAATCTTGTCGACTGTCAGCGCGTTGACGAGCGCCACGACACCTGCCGTCACGGCGCAGATAAGGAATAAGGAAAGCGCCATGCGCAGTCCGTCATGCAAAGCAGATTTATTTTTTGACATGCTTAGCACCTCCGAACACACGCGGCCTCGAGATGCGCTCGATGTACCACACAAGAGAATTCATTATCAGTATCGAGAACGACACGCCCTCGGGATAACCGCCAAAATAGCGTATGAAGACGACGATGATGCCACAGCCCGCACCGTATATCAGTCGCCCTACAGTGGTGACCGGCGAGGTGACATAGTCTGTTGCCATAAATATGGCACCGAGAATAAGGCCGCCGGCCAATATTTCATAGAGCATAAAATCGAGTCGCGCGGACTCAAAGCCCGAGGCGGGCAGGATAAAGGTGATAGCTGCCACCGTCCCGATAAATGCAACGGGTATATGCCAGGTGATGACCTTTCGGATCATCAGATACACCCCGCCGAGCAGTAGCAGCAGTGCCGAGACCTCTCCGATCGTACCGCCGCAGCGTCCGAGCAGCATGTCTGTGATGGAGGCGCCGGGCAGGGAACCGTGCTTGAGTGCCGCCAGCGGCGTCGCAGATGCAACTGCGTCGGCAGTAGAGAATACCAGTCTATCGCCGGGGGCAGTAAAGAATGTCATCTGTGACGGCCATGCAAGGCAGAGAAAGACTCTGGCAGCAAGCGCCGGATTGAATACATTCTTGCCGAGTCCACCAAATATCTGCTTTACCACAATTATGGCAAAAGCCGAACCGATAACTGCCATCCAAAGCGGCGCGGTCACGGGTAGGTTCAGCCCCAGCAGCAGTCCGGTCACGAGCGCGGACAGGTCGCTGATGGTTATGGGCTTTTTGAGCAGCCACTGACACAGTGCCTCAAAGGCAACAGCCGAGGCCGAGCATACAAGACAAACCAAAAGCGCTCGGAAGCCGAATATGTAGGTACCCCACGCCAGCGTCGGCAGCAACGCAATCACCACGCGCAGCATTATGCGCGTTACACTGTCGGTGGTATGAGTGTGTGGGGCGGGGGAGACTGTCAGCATAGCTGCGTCTGTCATTTCCAAATTATTATTCATGTTGCCTCCCATCTCAGCGCCGTGCGCGAAGCGCACCCTTGGCTACCCGAATATATTGGACTATCTCCATGTGCCCGGGACAGTTGTATGTGCAGGTTCCGCACTCCATACAATCGGAAATGCTGTATTTTTCACATTCAGAATATTTTTTGGCCTGAGCCAGCTTGACCAAATAGTTTGGCATCAGGTGCATCGGGCAGTTTTTGACGCAGCGCCCGCAGCGGATGCAGACGGGCGGCAGTGTGCTCGCATGCTCATCCTCGCCTGACAAAAACAGCAGCGCGGATGTTCCTTTGGTAATGACGCCGTCTAGATTCCATTGCGCCACGCCCATCATGGGGCCACCGTTTACAACCTTGCGCGGTTGACGTGTCAGCCCGCCGCAGAAGGCAATAACATCACGGACTGGCGTGCCGATCGGCACGCTTATATTCTGCGGTTCAGCGATACAGTCGCCGTCGATAGTGACCGTTCGCTCAGTAAGCGCTACGCCTTCAGCGCAGGCGCGGTAGACCGCTGCGCAGGAGCTGACATTGAAAACGGCAAAGCCTATGTCAGCCAAGCGCATACCATGCGTAGGCTCCACTCCTGTTGTCGAGTAAACCAGCATGCTCTTGTCACCCTGAGGATATTTAGTCTTGAGCAAACGCACCTCAATGCGATCGTCGGGAAGCAGCTTGGAGCGCAGCAGCGCGGCAGCGTCCTTCTTGTTGTCCTCGATAGCCAGTATGGCACACTCAACTTTCATGGCCTGTATCAGCAGTCGCACGCCGCCGATGACCTCGTCGGGCTGCTCAAGCATAGTGCGGTGGTCAGCGGTTATGTATGGCTCACATTCCGCGCAGTTGACCAACAGTGTTTTGGCTTTGCCAGTAGAGCTTTTGATTTTGGCATAGGTCGGGAATACTGCTCCGCCCAGTCCTACGACGCCAGCACGGCGCACTAGTTCCACAATCTCGTCACCGGACAACTCGGACAACGGCTTGGGCTGCGTCATACTGGGATTGGGAGTATTCAGATAATCATTTTCAATAACTACTGCTTCCACAGGTGCTGCGCGGCCGGCGTCGCTGATAAGCTCGATGGACTTAACTGTTCCTGATACACTTGCGTGCACGGGGCACCATATTGCGGCCTCGGATGTCGATATTGGTTGGCCGACATTGACGTGGTCGCCGGGAGCCACTGTAGCCTTCATAGGCGCGCCACTATGCTGAGCGAGTGATATTTTCACCAGTGCAGGAGCGGTTATTCTTCGGACGGCGCATGTGCTGGTATTCTTGTGTTCATTGATATGCAGACCGCCCTTGAAGCTTGGATTCAACTTTATCCCCTCCTAAATAATAAAATATACTTATATTATATGATAAAATACGATATTTTTCAAGGGGGTAAGCAGCAAAATTAAGAAAAAGACAGCAAAAAAATATTATATACATAAAAACGATTTTCTCATACGATTGCAAAAGCTGGCTATGGCGGCTATTTGCTGATGTTGATCAAAAAAACCTCATCAAAAAGCAAAAAAATATATTTTTTTAGAAAAAAACTGTTGACAAAGCGCAAGGCTTATGGTATAATAATCAGGCGTTGTGATTGACGACGCAAAAATGGCGGAGTAGCTCAGTTGGCTAGAGCAACCGGTTCATACCCGGTAGGTCATGGGTTCAAGTCCAATCTCCGCTACCAGGCCCGTTGGTCAAAAGGTTAAGACACCGCCCTTTCACGGCGGTAA
>CAYXBY010000026.1:0-23148 GCA_964463325.1 uncultured Lachnospiraceae bacterium
TGTTTGAAAGTTTCGCCCGCCTTTTCAAAGGCGGCGCGGGTCCAGCGCCGCGTGGAGCTGGTCGCCGCCCGCAGGCGGCGAAATCCCCCGGCCTACGGGCGCCTCCCCCGAAAAGAAAATAATTATCCCCCTCTCCCTGGGGAGAGGGGGGCAGGGGGTGAGGGGCAGCGAGGCACGCCGCGCCTCAGAAAGAGCCGCGGGCGCCACGGTCAAAGAGCGCGGAAGTCTGCAATACTTCACCCCGCCGAGGTGCGGTTACCTCATAAGCCCTGAAGCAGGCAATGCCTCACCCCACTATTTCAATCACATCAAAGCCCAGCGCCTCGACCTCGTCGCGCAGCACCGCGTCAGGCATACGCGCCTCGTCGCCGCTGACCACCGCTGTGCCGTCAGCCAGCGACACCACACATTCCAGTCCCAGCGCCGTCAGCGCCTTCTCAACACGCGCTGAGCAGTGACCGCAGTGCATACCCTCAATTTTGATCGTCTTTTTCATGTCATATCTCCTTGTCATCATTTTTATTTTTTGCGTCCCGTCCGAAACAGACGAAGCGCATTCGTGACCACAAACAACGAGCTCAGGCTCATCGCCGCTGCCGCTATCATGGGATTCAGCGTCAGCGCGAATGCCGGATACAGCACCCCCGCCGCTACCGGGATGCCAAGCGAATTGTAGAAAAATGCCCAGAACAGATTCTGCCGTATATTGCGCATTACGCGGCGACTGTAGCGCAGCGTGTGCGGTATGGTGGCGATGCCATCGCTCATAAGCACAATGTCGGCTGAATCGATGGCGATATCCGTGCCGGCTGCCGGCGAGATGCCGACGTTCGCACGCGTCAGCGCAGGCGAATCGTTGATGCCGTCACCGACCATGGCAACACGGTGACCGCCCTCCTGCAGGCGGCGTATCGCGGCCTCCTTGTCGTCGGGCAGCACATCGGATATGACTTCGTCGATGCCCAGCTGTGACCGCACGGCCTCGGCCGTCCGACGGTTGTCGCCCGTCAGCATAACTACCCGCAGCCCCAGCTCCTTGAGCTCACTTACCACGCCCGCGCTCTCTTCACGCGGCGTATCCGCCACGGCGATAAGCCCCAGCAGTCGCCCCTCGCGCTGAAAATACAGCGGCGTTTTGCCCTGCTCGGCCAGCGCCTCGGCTCGGTCTGACAGCCCCGACGTGTCCGCGCCACAACCTGCCATAAAGGCTGCATTGCCGCCGGTCACAGACTGCCCGCCTATGCGCCCGCTCACACCCTGACCAAAAACCGCCTCAAAATTCTGACATTCATCGCGCTCGCCGACGTAATGCTCGACTATCGCGCGCGCCAGCGGATGCTCGCTGCCCACCTCCAGCGAAGCGGCCAGTCGCAGCAGCGCCGCGCCGTCCCCGCCGTCGACCGGGCAGATGTCCGTCACGCGCGGACGCCCCTCGGTCAGCGTGCCGGTCTTGTCAAAAACGACTGTGTCCGTACCTGCCAAAAGCTCAAGCGCCTCAGCGGATTTGACCAGTACACCGTCCGTCGCGCTGCGGCCGATCGCGACCGTCATTGCGACCGGTGTCGCCAGTCCCAGTGAGCAGGGGCAGGACACCACCAGCACCGATATTCCGATGCTCAGCGAAAATCCGATATCGTACCCCAGTATCAGCCAGACGACCGTCGCGACAGCCGCGATCGACATGACCACCGGGACAAAAACGCCCGATATCCGGTCTGCCAGCCGCGCCGCCGGCGCCTTGGTCGCTCCCGCCTCGCGCACCAGCTTGATTATCCGCGCCAGCGCCGTGTCCTCGCCGACGCCGGTCGCGCGGTATTGCACGCTGCCGCTGATGTTGACGCTGGCGGTCAGCACCGTGTCGCCGACCGTCATATCGACCGGCACGCTCTCACCTGTCAGCGCCGAGCGATCGAAGGAGGACTCCCCCTGCACTATCACGCCGTCGACAGGCGCCGATTCGCCCGGACGCAGCAGCACGATATCGCCCACCAGCACGCTGTCGGCGGGAACGGACAGCTCGCGTCCGCCGCGAATGACCGTCGCCGTTTTGGGCGAGAGGTCGATCAACCGCTCCAGCGCCTGACCCGTGCGATGCTTGGCACGGCTCTCGAGGTATTTTCCGACCGTCACCAGCGTCAGTATCATAGTCGCTGACTCAAGGTAGAGCTGCGACATACAATCGTGCACCGTCTCAAGATCGCCGCGTCCCAGTGCCTCTCCGGCCACGAAAAACATTGCAACACCATATATCACCGCCGCCGATGAGCCGACCGCCACCAGCGAATCCATGTTTGCGGCCCCACGCAGCAGCGCCGGTATGCCGCGCAAAAAGAAGACGCGGTTGACGTACAGCACCGGCAGCGTCAGCAGCAGCTGTATCAAAAAGAAGCTGACAGCGTGTTGCGCCTCATGAAAATATCCGGTAAACGGCAGCGACAGCATGTGTCCCATTGAGACGTACATCAGTGGTACCGTGCAGCAGATCGAGACGATCAACCGCGTGCGCACATCGGTGTATTTGGGTGCGCCTTGCCCGGCCGTGCCGGACGCAGCAGACGAGCTGCTACCAGTCGGCGCAGCATTCTGCTGGGCGGCTGACTTGTCCGGCATGTAGGTGGCGGTGAAGCCGGCGCGCCCGACCGCCGCTATTACTTTATCTATCAACTGAGCATCGCTCAGACAGCATATCATGCTGCCCTCCAGCAGGCTGACCGCTACGCTCTCGACCCCCTCGATTCTTCCGACGGCCTTTTCGACAGCCGTCGAGCAGGCCGAGCAGCTCATGCCCTCGACTCTGAAGCTTGCCTTCATAAAACTCTGATCCTTTCCGGAGCCACCAGGCTCCAAAGTAATTATAACACTATTTTAGTATAAATTCAAGGGGGTACAAAAATATTTACTAAATTAGTATAAATTCGAGGTAAAGTATCGCATGCTTCAGCGCTGGGATGAGGCTTGTGGCCTCGAGACTTTTGAGTTGACCGCTGCTTTTTTAAGGCATGGCGTGCCCCGTTGCACCCTCATCTCCCCTCGTTTGAAAGTTTCGCCCGCCTTTTCAAAGGTGGCGAAATCCCCCGATAAGAAAATAAAAATGCACAAGTCCGTTTTTAACGGACTTGCGCAGGGGGTGATGGGGGCGAGGCGCGCCATACCGCAGAAAGAGCGGCGGGCACACCGCAAAAAGCGCCGAAGCATGCAATGCTTCACCACACCTCAAAACTCTGCCTTGACGCGCACAGTGTTGAGCGTCCCCAGCGCTTCGGCGACCAGCGCCTCAAAATCCAGCTTGCGTTCCTCGGCCTCGACCTTGGATAGCTCGGGGCGCGTCTTGGGGTGACGCGGTGTGAAAACGGTACAGCAGTCCTCGTAAGGCTGGATGGAGGTGTCAAATGTGCCGATGTGGCGCGCCAAACGGATGATTTCCTCCTTATCCATGCCGATGCAGGGACGGAACACCGGCAGCGAGGTGACTGCATCGGTCACGCCAATAGCCGGCAGCGTCTGACTGGCCACCTGACCCAGGCTCTCACCTGTGATCAGTGCGCCGCAGCCGCGCTCGTGCGCTATACGGTCAGCAATGGTCATCATGTAACGACGCAGCAGCAGCGTGAAATAATCCTCGCAGCAGGCGCGGGACAGCTCCTCCTGAATGTGCGTCAGCGAGACGATGTGAACATTTATGTCACCCGTCCAGCCCGCAACCAGCCCGGCCAGCTCGAGCACCTTTTGCCGTGCCCGCTCGCTGGTGTAGGGAAATGACTCAAAATGCACCGCCTCCAGCTTGATGCCGCGCTTGGCCATCATCCAGCCGGCCACAGGCGAGTCTATGCCGCCCGAGAGCAGCAGCAGACCGTGCCCCGCACTGGCGACCGGCAACCCGCCCGCACCCGGACGCTGCCCGGCGTGTATGTAGGCCGCCGTCTCGCGCACCTCGACGCGAACCGTCATTTGCGGGTTATGAACATCGACGCGCAGCCGCGGGCAGGCGGACAGTATAGCGCCGCCGACCTCAGCAGACAGCTGCATCGAATTGAGCGGGAAGGCCTTGTCCGAGCGCTTGCCCTCCACCTTAAAGGTGCGCACGCCGTCCGTAAAGGCGGGGATGTACTCACGCGCGACGGACAGTATCGATTCCATATTTTTTTCGCACACGGCGGCGCGAGTCAGCGCGATTATGCCGAAAACGCGCCCGGCAGCGCGATACATGCCGTCAAGATCGGCATTGTCGTCCAGCGGCTCGATGTAGATGGTGCTCTGCGAACGATGAACGTCAAAATTGCCGTAGCCTGCCGCGCGGCGGCGCAGCTCGCGGCAGAGCATGTCCTCAAAATAGCTGCGATTCGCGCCCTTGAGCACGATCTCGCCGTATTTGCACAGAATTATTTCTTTCATGATCAAGATGGGGAAAGGCTCTTTCGAGCATTTCCCCTTTTCCTTCCGATTGTTAATTTTGCGTGTCGGTATCCGCTGCCTCATCCAGCGGCGTTATCAGTGCCTGAGCATCCTCCAGCCGCTCCTCCGGGACAAAAATATCCGTCCCAAACATGGAAATGCCGGCGATCAGCTTAACTGCACTTCCTGAACCGCGCTCCTTGATAATGTAGGGGATCTCGGCGCCATCCAGCAGACTGCGGACGACGGCCAGCTGCACATTGTCGGTCACTGTGGTGAGCCATGCGGTGCCGCTGTCGTGATGACTGACCTTGTCAAGTCCAAATAAGCTCATGGGATAGTCCTCCGATGCTCACTCGTGATAATTTTCGTAATAATTGGGGAACAGCCTGTCCCACACGTGGCGGCAGGCGATGGTGTCGGCAATGGAGGTGTGCGCCGTGCCGTCCCACTCGACCTCAAGGCAGGCCATGGCGTCAGTCAGGCTGGCATGCTGCACCTCAGGGTGACACTCATGCGCGAAGCGGACGAACTCATTTGCGCAGCAGCGCACCTTTTTGTGCAGCGCCTCGCGCTCCGCCTCGGTCTCGTAGATGTATTTTATGTGACTGTAATCTGTCGAAACGCCATATGCGATAAGGACATCTGCATTTGCAAAGATCTCCTTGATGCGTGGTGTCAGCTCGGCAAGCGTTGGTGCATCGGCTGTCATTTCGGGCGTGATGCCGTGAATTTTTTCGGTCTTCTTCCACTTTTTTGTGTGCACGGGGCGCACCAGCGTGTCCATGATCAGCTCGCCGAGGCCGTTGAGGATGCTGATGGAGATTATCTCGTCGTGATCGTAAAAGCCGGTCAGCTCGAGGTCAAAGAACAGCACTCGCGCGGGATCCATGTGGTATTCGGCATTGCGGTGACGGTCGCCCTCAACGCGCAGCACGGCCATTTCCTCACGATAGCAGTCCTCGCACAGCTTTTTGCGATAGCGCACCTTTTTGCCGCAGCGGGTGCACATGAGCGGTTGACGGACGGCTGTCTTTTTGTCGTAAAAATAGACTATGCTTTGATCCTTCTTGTAGGTGTAGGCCACCGGCTCCTCGACTATGTCATAGTGCATCTGAGCCAGGCGCTCCTTGGAATAATAGCCGCAGGCGGCTGCCCGCTTGATATTCATACGCGGGATGACAGTGCCGCTCTCCAGCGTCACCTCTTCAGTGCGGGCATCGGGGTAGTACCACAGCTCGGGCGGCGCCTCGACCACACGTGAGGGGTCGTAGTAATAGATCAGACTTCCGTCTGCATTCTTACCAAATGCCACCGGGTCGCCGCCGGGCAGCAGGTGCATTTGGGTGAGTACGCTGCGCGTAAGATAATCACGGGAATCAGCCTCTTTTTTTGTGATCTCGCGGATCGTGGCTCCCGAGCGCAGCTTCATATTGGTTTTCAATCCGGACCTCCAAAGGTTTATGAATCATTTTCGCAAAAACATATATCCAAATAATTATATCACACCCGGACGCTTAATTCAATAGCTATTTTCAAAATAATTTGCAGAATAATGTAGACTGCTGTGCCGTGGGCGAACTAAAACAGGCGAAAAATTGATTTTTTGTCTTGTAATGATGGCAACTGTATGATATAATATAAGGTGGTCAATTGGAGGCTCGAGCGCTTGGCGACGTGTCGGGCCGTGATACTTGGAGGCTTATTATGCGTCTTTGGATAAAAAATGCAATGATATATGACACAGCCGCGGCTCGCTTTGTGTCTGGCGGTGTGCTGTGCGGAGATGAAAAGATCATCCGCGTCACGCAGGAGGGCGGGGAGCAGACCACGCCGGCCTGCGACGCTGTCATCGACGCTGAGGGAGCGCTGCTGCTGCCGGGACTGGTCGATATACACACCCACGGCCGCGCGGGGCACGATTTCTGCACGGCTGACGACGCTGCGCTCGAGCGCATGAAGCAGTCATATCTCGACTGCGGCGTGACGACCGTCGTGCCAACGCTGGCGTCAGCCACGCTTGACGATTGGCGGAGGGCGGCGCACACCATCGCGGCACATCGCGGTGGCGCCGGGGCGCGACTGCTGGGTCTGCACCTTGAGGGGCGCTACCTCAGCCCGGGGAAGCGCGGCGTTCAGGCGGCGGAGCTGCTGTCAGCCCCCGATGCCGACGAGCTGCGCGGGCTGGTGGCCGAGCTGGGACTGCCGCTGCATGTCAGCTATGCACCCGAGCTTGATGCCGACGGCAGCTTTGCCGCGACGGCGGTCGAGCTTGGCGTGACGCTGTCGGCGGGGCACACTGCCATGGACTATGCCACAGCTCGTCTTGCCGAGTCGCGTGGGGTGAGGGCATACACTCACCTGTTCAACGCTATGCCTCCGCTGCATCACCGTGCAGGCGGGCCGGTCTGCGCCGCGCTGACGGGCGACGCCTATTGCGAGCTCATCTGCGACGGCCACCACATCGCGCCCGAGATGATACGCCTTGTCTGGCAGTGCGCGGGCTCGCGACGGACGGTGCTCATCAGCGATTCGATGGAGGGCGCAGGCGCGCCGGATGGTCAATATCACATTGCCGGGGTGCCGGTGACGGTCCGTGACGGCGTGGCGCTGGCGGCGGACGGAACGCTGGGCGGCAGCACGCTGGATTGCTTTGCGGGGCTTGTGAATGTCATGCGCTATTGCGGCGCGTCGCTGGAGGAGGTGCTGCCCTGTGCAACGGTGCTGCCGGCGCGGGTGATCGGCATTGATGACACGGTCGGCAGCATTGAGCCCGGCCGACTGGCTGATATGCTGCTCTGCCGCATGGTGGACGGCGTCCCGGTGCTGCGGAGGGCGATTCTCGGCGGCGTGGCGCAGCCGCCACTCAACTAATTTGAGAACAAAGGAAAATAACATGACGAATCAGGATATTATAGCTGCACGCCGGTCGCTGCTGACGCGCGGCGCACGGCTGCCGCTGTCGCTGGCGGCGCTGCTGGCAGGGGTGTTGACCATGGTGCTTCAGCGCGGCGTGATAGCCATGCTGACGCTCATCGAGCGGCTGTGTGGGGTCTACCTTGAGCTGTCGCCACCTCTTGAGGCGGTGCTGCTGTGGCTGCTGCCGCTTTTGATGGTGGCGCCTATTGCGTACGGTGCCATACCGCTGTCATGGCGAATGTGCTGTGCACAGGCTGAGGGCTGTCTTGAATGCACCGAGAGGGAGGACTTCTTGTGCGTCCTTGCGATGTATCGCAGACCGCTGGGTGTGGTCGTTTCGCTGCTGGCACAGCTGGTTCCGGTAGCGCTTATAGGCGGCACTGCCTGGGGATTTTTCGCCGCATGGCGGTATATAGGTGACTTCGCCCTTGTGCATGGCAGTCTCTGGGTCAGACTTGCGGTGCATATTGGAATGATAGTGGTCGCGGTGACGATCGAGGTGCTGGCGCTGCTGCTGGCGGCGCGGCTGTATCTCGTGCCGGCCTGTGTCCTGCGTGGAGATATGCGCCTGCGAGACGCGTGGCAGGCTGCGATAGACGCCTCGCGCGGACGTGTCGGACGCATCATCGGCTTTTGGCTGCGATATGTTGGTTGGACGGTGCTGGGACTGCTCAGCATCGGCGTGCTGCTGGTGCTGCGCGTCATCCCCTGCTATTACATAGAATACAATATCTTCACGGATGAATTACTGAAAGGAACGAAAATATGAACAAGCCAAAGTATTATTTAACTACTGCCATCGCTTACGCCTCGCGCAAGCCGCATTTCGGCAACACCTATGAGATAATCATGACCGACGCCGTCGCACGTTATAAGCGTGCCATGGGCTATGACGTGTTTATGTGCACCGGCACGGACGAGCACGGTCAGAAGATAGAGAATTGTGCCCGCGAGGCTGACATGACGCCGCAGCAGTACGTTGACGGTGTGGCCGGCGAGGTGCGCGGCATCTGGGACGGCATGAACGCAAGCTACGACTACTTCATCCGTACCACCGACGAGGAACACGTTAAGACTGTATCCGCCATTTTTAAGCGCTTTTTCGATCAGGGCGACATTTACAAGGGCTATTACGAGGGCTGGTACTGCACGCCCTGCGAATCCTTCTTTACCGACACTCAGGTGGTGGACGGCAAGTGCCCCGACTGCGGTCGACCGGTGCAGCAGTCGCGCGAGGAGGCTTATTTCTTCAAAATGAGCAAATATGCCGACAGATTGATTAAATACATCGACGAGCACCCCGATTTTATCGAGCCCGAGAGCCGCAAAAAGGAAATGATCAACAATTTCCTTAAGGTCGAGGGCGGCCTGCAGGATCTTTGCGTGTCGCGCACCTCGTTCAAGTGGGGCGTGCCTACCTTTGACGAGAACCATGTCATCTACGTCTGGCTGGATGCGCTGGCAAACTATATCACCGCCATCGGCTACGACCCCGAAAAGTCGTATGACGAGCAGTCCGAGCGCTTCCGCAGCCTCTGGCCGGCCAATGTGCACATCATCGGCAAGGATATACTGCGCTTCCACACCATCTACTGGCCGATATTCCTCATGGCGCTCGATCTGCCGCTGCCGGACAAGGTGTTTGGCCACCCGTGGTTCAATTTTGGGGCGGATAAGATGTCAAAATCACGCGGAAACGTCATCTACGCCGATAAGCTTGCGGAGCGCTTTACAGTCGATGGCGTGCGGCACTTTGCGCTCTCCGAAATGCCCTACGGCGCGGACGGAAGCATCACATATGAGGCGGTTATCGGGCGGTTTAACAACGACCTGGTCAACAATCTCGGAAATCTTGTCAAGCGTACACTCGACATGCAGAAAAAGTATTTTGGTGGCGTCATCGCCGCGCCAACGGCGCCCGCAGAGCCGGATGGTGAACTGCGCGCCGCAAGACTGGCCGCCGTGAGTGCCGTCAAGACCAATATGGACAGCTTCCATGTGGCGGACGCGGTGGAGGCGATATTCACCATGCTGCGCCGTGCAAATAAGTATATCGACGAGACGACGCCCTGGGCGCTGGCCAAGGACGAGGCCTGCCGCGAGCGGCTGGGCACGGTGCTCTACAACCTGCTCGAGACCATCCGTCTCGGCGCGGTGCTGCTGTCGCCCTTCATCCCCGACACGGCGCGTGAGATACTGACCCAGCTCAACTGCACCCCCGAGCTGTCTGCACTCAGCGCGACGGCGGCCGAGATAGGCCGCGCGAATGCAGGATATCTGCTGTTTGACGAGTTCGCGCAGAACGACCTGCTGCGCCCCGGTGTGACGGTGGGCGAATCGCGGGTGCTGTTTGCCCGCATTGACGAAAAGAAAATGCTTGAGGAGCTTGAGGCTGAGCGTGCGGCAGCTGCCGCTGCCGCGGCTGCCGCAGTGGCGGCGGACGCCGTACCCGAAAAGCCGGAAGGCTGTGCTCTCATCGGCATCGACGATTTTATGAGTGTCGAGCTGCGCACGGCCAAGGTAGTTGCGGCCGAGCCGGTGCCCAAAGCCAAAAAGCTGCTTAAATTGCAGATAGACCTCGGCTACGAGCAGCGGCAGGTGGTGTCGGGAATCGCTAAGTTCTACAAGCCCGAGCAGCTGATCGGCCGCCGCGTGATAGTCGTGGCCAACCTGCGCCCGGCAACGCTGTGTGGCATTGAATCGCAGGGCATGCTGCTGGCCTCGGGTGAGGAGCAGATAAGAGTCGTATTCCTGGCGGACGACACGCCGCTGGGCGAGCGGGTGAGATAATGCCCCGGCTGTTCGATTCGCATGCGCACTATACCGATGCGCGCTTTGCCTCGGAGTATCCCGGCGGCGCCGACGCGCTGCTTGGAGAGCTGCTTGGCGGCGAGGTCGGGCACATAATAAACGTCGGCTCAAGCCTCGAGAGCTCACGCGCGGCGGTCGCGCAGGCGGCAAGCTACGAGGGTATGTATGCCGCAGTCGGAATACACCCAGAGGAGCTGCCGGAGCAGCTTGACGTGGCGACGGAGCAGCTTGAAGCGCTGCTGCGGGGCAGGGAGTCGGGCGACAAAATTGTCGCGCTGGGCGAGATCGGCCTGGACTACTATTGGGAGCCCGTCAACCGCGCTGCGCAGGCTGAGCTGCTTGAAGCGCAGCTGTGTCTGGCCGAAAAATACGACCTGCCGGTCATCATTCATGACCGCGACGCGCACGGCGACTGCTTTGACGCCATACGGCGTCACCCCGACGTGCGCGGGGTGTTCCACAGCTTCAGCGGCAGCCCGGAGCTGGCGCATGAGCTGTGCCGGAGAGGGTGGTACATCTCGTTTTCGGGCGTGCTGACCTTCAAAAATGCCCGTAAAACGCCCGAGGTGGCGGTGTCGGTGCCCGAGGATATGATGCTTATCGAGACCGACTGCCCCTATCTCGCCCCCGTGCCGTGGCGCGGCCGGCTGAATCATTCAGGACTCATGCGACATACCGCAGAGCGCCTCGCCGAGCTGCGTGGGGTGAGCTATGAGCGCATAGTCGAGCTCACGGAAGCTAATGCGATGCGATTATTTGGACTAAAAATCGTCTAAATACACAAAAATGGCATACCATTTTTGAGCAAAATCGCAAAATTAACGTCTACCTATTGCAATGCAAAAAAAAATATTGTATAATAAATGTTGTGTGATTTGAAGCTCTGCAACAGAGGATCGATGATCGTATATAATTTATTAATATAAAATTCACCCACCGCCGCAATGCGGGCGAGCTGGGTCAAGGAGGAACATCAATGGCTAAGATCGAAACCAGCAGCATCAGAAATGTCGCTTTACTCGGACACGGAGGAAGCGGAAAAACATCAATAGCCGAGGCCCTGCTTTATATTGGCGGCGGCATAGACAGACTCGGCAAAACAACAGACGGAAATACCGTGTGCGATTACGATCCGGAGGAGGTCAAGAGAGGTTTCTCCCTGTCTACCGCCGTGGCACCGATAATGTGGAAGGGTATAAAGGTCAACGTTCTCGACACTCCCGGCTACCTCGATTTCGTCGGCGAGGCGCTTCAGGCGCTCCGCGTGGCTGACAGCGCAGTTATCGCTGTCGATGCCAAGGCAGGCGTAGAGGTCGGTACCGAGCTGGCATGGGGTTACGCATCCGAGGCTGGCATTCCGCGCGCCTTCTTCGTCAACAAGTGCGACGATAACGAGGCCGATTTTGCTCGCGTCTTCGGTGAGCTGCACGAGAAGTTCGGTACGGCTGTTTGCCCTGTGTCCATTCCCGTCAAGAACGGCAAGGATATCACCATCATCGGCCTGATCGAAATGAAGGCCTATAAGTACGACGCCAAGGGCAAGCGCAGCGAGGTCCCCATGACGCCCGAGCTCGAGGAGATCGCAGCCGGCTACAAGGACGCGCTCAACGAGGCACTGGCAGGCACCTCCGAGGAAATGATGGAGAAGTTCTTCGGCGGCGAGGAGTTCACCCGTGAGGAGGCCTCCGAGGCGCTGCACGAGGGCATCATCCACGGCGACATCGTGCCGGTATACTGCGGCTCCGCTACCATGCTGTGGGGTCTGGCTGTTATGCTGGACGCTATTGCCGAGTCCTTCCCGCGCTTTACTGCCCGCAAGCAGGAGACGCTGGCTGACGGCTCCAAGCTCGAGATAGACAAGAACAGCGACACCACCAACATATTTGTGTTCAAGACGGTCGCCGACCCGTTCGTGGGTAAGATGTCCTTCTTTAAGGTCATGCAGGGCACGCTCAAGAAGGATATGACACTCACCAACACCACCACCGAGACCAACGAGAAGATGGCGCACATCTACACGCTGCGCGGCAAAACGCAGACCGAGGTCGACGAGCTGGCATGCGGTGATATCGGCATGATCGCTAAGCTGGTCAATACAAATACCAACGATACGCTGTGCAGCGGTACGCCTGTGTCCTATGCACCCGTCAAATACCCCAACCCCTACATGATCCAGGCTCTCATGCCCGCCGCAAAGGGCGATGAGGGCAAGATCTCCCAGGCCATCACCAAGATGCTGGAGGAGGATCGCACGCTCAAGTTCGAAAACAACGCAGAGACCAAGCAGATGACCATCGCCGGCCTCGGCGACATGCACCTGCAGGTGCTGGCGGCCAAGATGAAGGCGCGCTTCGGCGTCACCATCAAGCTGGATACCCCCAAGATCCCCTACCGTGAGAAGATCACCAAGAAGGTCGACGTCGAGGGCAAGCACAAGAAGCAGAACGGCGGCTCCGGCCAGTTTGGTCACGTCAAGATCCGCTTCGCGCCCGGTGAGGACGAGGGTCTGACCTTTACCGTTTCCGTCGTCGGCGGCACGGTGCCCAAGAACTTCAACCCGGCAGTCGAAAAGGGTCTGCTCGAGGCTATGCAGAAGGGCGTCGCAGGCTTCCCGATGGTACACCTGGCGGCTGATCTGTACGATGGCTCCTACCACCCCGTTGACTCGGATGAAATTTCCTTTAAGACGGCTGCTCAGCTGGCCTATAAGAAGTGCCTCGAGCAGGCTGCTCCCGTGCTGCTGGAGCCGGTCGGAGACCTGTTCGTCACCGTCCCCGATGCGCTGATGGGCGACATCATGGGCGATGTCAACAAGCGCCGTGGCTCTGTCATGGGCATGAACCCCGCTGAGGGCAAGAGTGGCTATACCACCATTCAGTTCATCATCCCCAAGTCTGAGATACTTGACTACCCGATCGCTCTGCGCGCCATGTCCAAGGGCTTTGGCACGATGGAGTACAACGTTACCGGCTATGATGTGGTGCCGAAGGATATCGCCGCCAAGATCATAGACGAATACAAAAAGGCTCAGGAGGCGTAAGCCGACTGAAAAATCCCCCGCCGAGCCATTGTGCCGGCGGGGGATTTTGTGTGTTTTATGCAGGTTAGGACCTGTCGTGGTCGCGGGCTTCGGAGCGCTCAGCCATTTGATCAAGCAGTGCGTCGCGTGACTGCGCATGTGATGCAGGGCAGGCGCACTCAGCGGCATCCGGCAGGCTTGCGGCCAGTCTCGGCAGCAGGTATCCCGCCACGAGAGCCACAAGGCACCAAATGTGAGTGGCAAGGTCAACGTAATATGAGTTATCACCTTGCACAATGCCGAGCACGGCAATGCCGGTGTCAAGCGCGACCATGACGGCAGCACACAGCAGCCAGCCGGAACGGCGATACGACGCTGCCAGGCAGACGGCCAGCATCGCCATAATGACTACCGCGCATACCCAACCGCTGACAAGCAGACTGTCAAGCTCATGTGTCGCTGCAAGCTGTGAGCCCAGCGCCAGCAGCCGCTGTGGTGCCAGCAGCGCAAAGCAGACGGTCATTTCTTGCCCGCAGACAATGAGAATAAGGTCGAGCAGCGTTATGAGCAGCATCAAGCTTATATGGTGGCGGCATATCTCGCCGATTATTTTAAAAGTTCGTTTCATGCTATCCTCCCCCGGGTAATGGTGTACTCAGTATATCACGCCGGGGGAGATTTGTCAATATCGATAGGATTATTGGTAGAGCAAAAGCAGCGCCAGCATCAGCACGAGGTCGCTGTCGCGGTCGCTCTGCGCCAGCAGCAGTATAAGCCCGGTCAGCAGCAGCTCCTCAAAGCCGAGGCCGCTGCCCGTGCTGCCAACGAGCCCCGGCGGGATGAGCGCACTAAGCAGGCCGTGGTCGGGAGGCTGGTGTGCCTCGGGCGGCGCCGCAGGCGGATCGCGGCGACAGCCGGGGCATTCGGTGCCGTCATTGCCCCGATCATCAGGCTCCGGGGAACTGATGCGCACAGAATCCGTGTTGCTGTCCTCATCCGGCGGAGGCAGGGCGGGGGAGAGCGTCTGGATGGACTCGGGGTGCGGCGCTGTGGGTGGCGTGTCGTGGAGCGCGTCGGATGACGGCGTGATGTAGGGCGAGCCACCGCGGAAGGCGGTGCCGCTGTAATTTTTGGGTGGTGTCGGACGGCGAAATTCCTTGGAGTACATGCACATTCTCCTTTCTCGGTGTTCAGCGGACGCGGCGCAGTATGTCGCCCATGCGGTTGATGCGTATAAGATAGTCGATCGCCTCACAGCGCCGCGGGCTCATATATGGCTTGAGCGCCGAAAGCAGCGCCACGCGACGGTCGCATCCGGGCGTCTTGCCGCCACCGTTCGGTCTGTCGCCACCATCGGTCGGCTTGTCGGGAGACAGCATGGACAGCACGCCCGGCAGACGGGACATGAGCTCGTTGTCACCGAGCAGCGAGGCCAGACCACTGAGCCGGCCGGAGCCGCCCGCCGCGGTGGACTGTGTCGCGGCGCTGCCCGGTGCATTAGTGGTGTCCTCGACCTCCCGACCATCTGTCGGCGGGATGGCTGATGCCGGTGCGGCGTCGCTGTCGGGCTGGCTTTCAGCGCTTGACGAACGCGACTGCGCCACCAACTGCGACACGCGCTCCATCAGCTGACTGTCGCCGAGCAGCGAGGTGAGCAGATCGGGCGAGACGGAGCCGCCGTCCATTTAACGGCCTCCCTGCTTGCCGCGCCGCAACTGGGCAGCGGCCAGCTCAAGCTGCTGGTCTGTGGCGTTTTGCAGCGCGGAGCGGATGGAGTTGATGTCGTTGCCGGTGATGTTGAAGGTGGAGAGGTCGAGGCCGTTGTCAACGGCGAGCTTAGTTATGACGTATTTTAACTGGTTGTCGCTCATGGAAAGCAGACGGTCAAGTGCGTTTCGGTCAAGCTGCATATGGGTTTCTTCCTTTCAAAAGATAGCTTTCACAGGCAGTATATGCCGCGGCAGGGTGCGAGGTACATGAAATATCTGAAAAACAGCTTTTTGACGTTGAAAAGCGGCGCAAAGTATGGTATAATGTACGCGGAAAGTCTTGCTGCGCATGTCCTGCGTAATTGACGGCTTCGCAAAAATGCCCTTGCAAGCAAGCATTTTTGGTTCATGGTATAGTAAGCTGTTAAGAATTAATTAAGAGCGCCGATGACGGCGCGGGGAGGCTGCATGAAGCATTGCTTTGTTATAAATCCGGCTGCGGGAAAGGGAAAGCTGCAAAAGGCGCTGGAGAGCGCCGTTACTCGAGCCTGCACTGAGGCGGGAGAGGATTATTCGGTCTATTACACCCAAAGCAAAGCGGACTGCGAGCGCTATGTCCGCGAGCGCTGTGCTGAGGACGATGAGATCCGCATTTACGCCTGCGGCGGTGACGGAACGCTGTGTGACGTCGTCAACGGCGCGGCAGGCTTTGAAAATGCCGAGGTTGGGCTGATCCCGATCGGCACCGGCAACGATTTTGTGCGTAATTTCACGTTCAAGGAAAAATTTATGGACATTGCTGCCCAGCTGCGCGGCCACATCTGCCCCATAGACCTCATCAAATACAACGGTCGCTACCTTATCAATATGCTGAACACCGGCTTTGACTGCGAGGTGGTGCGTCAGGTGGCGCAGATAAAGAAAAATCCGCTCGTGCCGGGAGGACTGGCCTATCTTTGCGGAGTAGTCAAGGTGCTGGTGAAGAAGCCGGGCGTGAGCATGCGGGTGTCGGTCGACGGCGGCGAGTTGCAGGACAAGTCGCTGCTGCTGACATGCGTCGGAAACGGAGAATTTTGCGGCGGGGGCTTCCGCTCGGAGCCATATGCGTCGCTGTCGGACGGACTGATGGATGTGTCGTTTGTTTTCAATCTCACACGGCGCAAGTTTTTGAGGATACTGTCCTTCTACAAGAACGGAAAGTACCTCAGCCGTGCGGACGCTGATGAGCTGGCGGAGTACGTCCGCTGCTCGCAGCTGGACATTGAGTTTCCTGCAAAGCAGACGGTCAGTGTTGACGGCGAGCTTGAGGAGGTCGAACGGCTGTCACTGCGCGTGGTGCGCGGTGCGGTGCGTTTTTGCCTGCCCGAGGGCTGCGAGCAGCTGGCGCCGATGATGTCGGCTGCGGTGCCTGAGGCGGCAGCGACATGACGCTGCTGGTGATATCGGACACGCACGGTCATCCGCAGCGCATACGCGAGGCGCTGGAGCGCCAGCGGACGCGCCCCGAGGCGGTGTTGTTTCTCGGGGACGGACTGGCCGATATGCGGCGAGTCGAGCTCGACGGGCTGCCGCTGGTGGCGGTGCGCGGAAATTGTGACATATTCGGTCATGGTGGTGACGACATGCCGCCCTACGAGCGCACGGTGAATTTTGACGGGCGCAATATCTTTATGCTGCACGGTCACACGCGCGGCGTGGACGGCGGGCTTGAGCGTGCAGTTTTGCGCGCCGTCGAGTGCGATGCGGACGTGCTGCTTTACGGTCACACGCATGTCAAGCATGCGGAGCGCCTGCCGGCGGGGACACAGCTGGGGCTGCTGACGCTGGAGAGAGATCTTTATATTTTCAATCCCGGCTCGCTGGGCTCGCCGCGCGACGGCGGGGACGGCAGCTTTGGGCTGCTGGAGCTGCGGCGGAGCGGCATACTGACAGGCTGGGGAATGGTGTGAAGTATTTCATACTTCGGCGCTGGGTTGAGGCTTGCAGCCTCGGGGCTGACTTGACCGATTGTTGTCAATGAGAATTGTGCACATTTTTTTGAGGCTTAGTAGGTATCATTGCACTTTAGCTCAAGCCCCGGCAGGGTGTCGTGGGAGGCGGGCTGCGGCCGCCTCCACTGACAAGAAAGCAAAAAATCCCCCTCTCCCCGGGAAATATGGGGGATAGGGGGTGAGGGGTGCGCCAAGGTACGCAACACTTAAATTAAAGAACCTCAGCAGCTGTCACCGCATCGGCTTCATCAGCGCCCTCAGCAGCTGCGGCAGCCTTGACGGCAGCCAGCTCGGCTTCGTAAGCGGCAATGACCGCCGACTCCAGCACTCCGCGGAACTGCGCGTTGATGGGATGCACTATATCACGATATGTGTCGTCAGGATTCTTGCGGCTGGGCATAACGATAAAATATTTGTCCCGCGCGTAGATGACCTTGATATCATGTACCGCTAACTGTGCGTCGAAGGTTACCGAGACGATCGCCTTCATTGGACCTTCGTCAAAAAGCTTTCTTACTTTAATGTCTGTGATCTGCATTAAAATTTACCTCCCGTCGGTTTTTCCGGCTTATAATTTTTATTATCTGCTGACGGCTCGCCATTGTCGTCAGGTATAAATAACCAATCTTCGATTATTAGTATAGAATATCAATGTGACGGTTATTCAACGACATTGAAATTTTTATGTGAAAAAACATGCACAAAAATTCACAAAACGTGAATATCCGCTTTTATTTTGCCGAAAGGAATTGCTTTATGCTGACTGAGAATACTCATTTTGGCCCTGCTGAAATAGGACGAATAATGTCTGACTGCCACGGCGTGTTTTTTATCGGGATCGGGGGCATAAATATGTCCTCGCTGGCGCATCTGACGCATGCCGCTGGCATATACACCGCCGGCTCTGACCGCACGCGGAATGCGCTGTGCGGTCGACTCGAGCGCGAGGGGATACATATCAGCTACGAGCATCGCGCCGAAAATCTCGAGGGCTGCGACGTCGTGGTCTACACCGTGGCCATCTCGCAGGATAACCCCGAATACGCCGCCGCCCGCGCTGCCGGTCTGCCCTGCATTTCACGTGCAGACTACATGGGCTATCTGATGACCGCCTACACACGCCGCATCGGTGTTTCGGGCATGCACGGCAAGTCGACGACCACCTCAATGTGCGCCGCGCTGCTCATGGACGCCGGGCTTGACCCGACCGTGCTGTCCGGTGCGGAATACAACAAGCTCGGCGGCGCCTACCGCATCGGTGGGCACGAGCTGTTTGTCTTCGAGGCCTGCGAATATAAGGATTCCTTCCTGGATTTTAACCCGACGATGGCGGTGATTTTGAACATTGAGCCGGATCACCTTGACTATTTTTCGGGTATTGAGCAGATAAAGCAGTCATTTGTTGCCTACGCGACGCGTCCGGGGTGCGAATGTGTGATAGCCAACGCGGACGACGAAAATGTGCGCGAGGTGGTCGAGACGGCCGGACGCCCGACAGTCACCTTCAGTCTGCACAGCCGCAGCGCGGATTATCTGGCGGCCAATATCACCACAGAGGGCGGTATGTATAACTTCGACGTACTGCGGCGGGGCGAGTTTTTGTGCCGCGTGCAGCTGGGCGTGGCCGGCATGCACAACATATCAAATGCACTGGCGGCCATTGCAGTCGCTGATCTGTGTGGCGTGGCGCCTGAGACGATAGCACGCAGTCTCGCCGGCTTCCGCGGCGCCAATCGACGCATGGAATTCAAGGGGCTTTTGAACGGTGCGCGGGTGTATGACGATTATGCGCATCATCCGACCGAGATACGTGCGGCGCTTGAGGGGCTGGGACAGCTGATGGCAGGTGGCGACGGCGAGCGCGGCGAGCTGATTTGTGTCTTCCAGTCGCACACGTATGACCGCACTGCGGCGCTGTTCGATGATTTCGCTGCGGCACTCGAGGGCGCGGATCGCGTTATAGTGGCCGACATCTATGCCGCCCGCGAGGGCGACGACTGCGGTGTCAATGCCGAGCGGCTGGCCGAGGCGATAGGCGAGCGTGCCGAATACGTCGGTGACATGGAGCATATTGCCGAGCACCTGCGGCAGATAGTGCACGAGGGTGATATGGTCGTGATAATGGGCGCGGGGGACATATTCAAGCTGTTTCCGCTGCTCGGACTTTGATTGAAAAACCGGCATTTTACACAAATGTCGCCACACGGCGAAAAATATCATGTGTTTTTTTCGCAGAGCTCTTTACTTTAATCAAAAAATGTATTATAATATTAGCATGCTACCATATTAAAAAATGAGGTGAAAAAGCTATGAACAGTAAATTCAAGGACGAACAGATAGACTATTTGTTTCGCAGCATCATGACGCTGGATACCCTTGAGGAATGCTACAACTTTTTCGAGGATCTGTGCACCATGTCCGAGCTTCAGGAGATGGCCAAGCGCATGCACGCCGCAAAAATGCTGAGGGAAAATTACATATATTCCGAGATCGCCGAGCAGACAGGCCTTAGCACGGCGACGATCAGCCGCGTCAATCGCTGCATGAAATACGGCAGTGATGGTTATATCACGGTCATCGAGCGTATGAGACGCCGTCGCGGCAATGAATAATCATTTCAAAAAGTCGGATAACAACAGCGCCCCGCTCACGCAGAGCGGGGCATATGGGCGTCTGTCGATCGTCTACGATCGCCTGAACGCCGAGCTCGACTATGCCGCCTGGGCGGATTTTATTCTCGCCTGCTTCGAGCGATATGCAGACATCCGTCCAACCATACTGCTGGATCTCGCCTGCGGCACCGGCCGCATGACGCTTGAGCTGGCGCAGCGCGGCTATGAAATGATCGGCGTCGACGGCAGCGCCGAGATGCTATCGGAGGCCTCGTCGCGTCGCTTAAGCTTTACCAATCCACTGTATCTTATGCAGGACATGCGGAAATTTGAGCTTTATGGCAGCGTTGGCGGTGTGGTCTGCTGTCTGGACAGCATCAATTATCTGGTCGACGACGGCGATCTTGAGACCTGCTTTGCCTGCGTGGCCAATTATCTTGAGCCGGGCGGGCTGTTTGTGTTCGATGTCAGCTCCGAGTACCGCTTTAAGCACATATTTGCCGACAATGCCTATATTCTTGAGGACGACGGCGTCTACTGCGGCTGGCAGAATTACTATCACGCGGGCAGCCGACGGTGCGATTTCTTTCTGAGCGTTTTTTGCCGCGAGCACGACGGCTCATATTCCCGCTTCGACGAGCAGCAGACCGAGCGCTATTACAGCCCGGAGCAGCTCGAGGCGGCGCTGCGCGGCGCAGGGCTGGAGCCGGTTGGACGCTTTGGCGGGTATGGCTTCGAGCAGGTGCGGCGGGATGACGAAAGGTGGTATTTCATAGCAAAAAAGCCACAAAGCATCTCAAAATGAGCGTAAAAATGCGCTTCGCAACCAATAGTTGCGGCATTTTGACCAAATTGTCGCCCTGAATGTATGGAAAAACGGCTGCGGGTCTGATAAAATAGTCGCATGACGAGCGGACGGCGGCAGAGGCGGCCGACTGCATCATCAATTTCAAGGAGTAGCTTCAATGAACATTCAAATCGCAAACAGATTGCTTGAATACCGTCGAAAGAACGGTTATTCTCAGGAGGAGCTGGCAGAAAAGCTGGGCGTTAGCCGCCAGGCGGTGTCAAAATGGGAACGGGCGGAGGCCTCGCCCGACACCGATAACCTGATCGCGCTGGCCGAGCTCTACGGCGTCACCATCGACGAGCTGATAAACGGCAGTCAGCAGGGAAGTGCCGCGGAAAACGGCGACGCTGACGAGTCCGAGGATGGCGACGGTGCAGCGTCTGAGGAGTCGGGAGCGTCGGATGATGCCGATGACGACGGCGAACGCGTCCACATCGGCTTTGACGGCATACATGTCGACGACCGCAAGGGCAATCATGTTCACATCGATCTGCACGGCGTACACGTGGATGACGAGGACGGTAATCATGTGCATGTCGGTGTCGGCGGGGTGCATGTCAACGAGGCTAAAAAGGAGGTTAATATCATGATCAAGGACGGACGACTGTATGTCAACGGCGAATATGTGTGCGACGTGGACGAGGATGATAGAGTAGAGCTGCGTCATGGCAAGGTATATATGAATGACGAGTATGTCTGTGACGCCGGCAACGGCGACACCGTTACCGTGTCAGACGGGCATGTCTATGTGAACGGCCGTGAGCACAGAGTCAACGAGGTGTTTAACTGGATCAATGTCATGGTGCCGATAATTGCGGCCATTGCATATCTTGTGCTGGGCTTTTTGGTGCCGTGGGGCTGGAAGCTGGGCTGGCTGGTGTTTTTCTCAATACCGCTCATCGCGTCGCTGTTGTCGGCCATCAAGCACGGCAAGCCCTCGCGCTTTGCCTACCCGGTGCTGGCGGCAGGTGTCTATCTCTTCCTCGGGCTGTGGTTCAGCTGGTGGCATCCATGTTGGATACTGTTTTTGACCATCCCGCTGTACTACGCCATCTGCGACGGCATAGAGCGTCTGACGGGACGAAAATAATTGCATGAAATAGCGCGTGCCGCAAGCCTGCGGCCGCGCTTTTTTGATGAGACGCGCAAAGTCTCACCGCAAAATTTGCGCTAACGCTTGACAAGCCGGGACAATTGAAATATAATATATATGAATATTTTTTTGATCCAGTCGGAGGAATTATGGCTAAGAAGAAAAACAGAGTTATCGTCCTTTCAGTGGACGCCATGGTGTACGAGGATACCAAATATCTCCGCACCAAGCCGAATTTCGGCATGCTCTATGAGGGCGGCTCGTCGGTGGACAAGTGCCGCACCATTTATCCGTCAGTGACGTACCCCTGCCACGTTTCAATGTCCACAGGTACATACCCCAACAAGCACGGCCTGACAAACAACTCCGCCTTCATCCCGGGGCAGCTCAAGGACGTTCCGTGGAACTGGTTTGCCGACGCCATCAAGGTGCCGGACATATTCTCGGCAGCCAAGGCAGCGGGGCTGACCACAGCGTCGGTCTTCTGGCCGGTGACGGGCAATCACAAGGATATCGATTACCTTATCGATGAATACTGGCCGCAGTCGGCCACCGACACGCAGAAGGACTGCTTCCTGCGCTCCGGCTCGACGCCCGAGGTATGGGAAAAGTGCATAAAGCCCTTCGTCGACGGCGTCAAGATACGCAAGCACCCCGTGACTGACTGGTTCAACATTCAGTCTGCCTGCGCCATGATCCGCAATTTCAAGCCTGACCTGCTGCTGGTGCATCCCGGAAACGTCGATTCCTACCGTCACGCCACCGGCATTTTCTCCGAGCGCGTCACCGGAGGTCTGGACGAGACCGAGACCTTCATCGGCATGCTCATCCAGGCGACAAAGGACGCCGGAGTCTTTGAGGAGACCAACTTTTTCATCGTGTCCGACCACGGCCAGATGGAGATAGTGCGCTCCATCAAGCCCAATGTAATGTTTGCCGATCACGGCCTCATCGAGGTCAACGAGGACGGCACGCTCAAGGATTGGAAGGCCTACTGCCATTCCACCGGCATGTCTGCGCAGATCCGCCTTAAGGATCCCGACGACCGCGAGACCTGGCAGAAGACCTACGAGCTGCTCAAGTACATGCGCGACGAGGGCATTTACGGCATCAGCGAGGTGCTGACCGCCGAGGAGGCCGACGAACGCGAGCATTTGAACGGTGATTTCTCATTTGTCATCGAGACAGACGGCTACACCTCCTTCTCCGAGGACTGGAAACGTCCCATGATCAAAAATCTCGACCTGTCCGACTACCGTTTCGGCAAGGCTACGCACGGCTACAATCCCAAAAAGGGACCGCAGCCGACGTTAGTCGCCTACGGTCCCGCCATCAAGAAGGGTGTGCGGCTTGAGTGCCGCCCGACGGTCGACCAGGCGCCGACCTACGCCCGCATCCTGGGCGCCGAAATGCCCTGGGCTGACGGACACGCTATTGAGGAAATACTGAAATAATATCGGCGGGGCTTATCCCCGCCCGATCAGGCTGCTACCGGGCGTTTCCGCCGGCAAAAGCGCGGTAAAGCCCGAAAAAAGGGACGGGCAGCAAGCTACCCATCCCTTTTTGGAGCAGGCAACGGGAATCTGAACCACGGTCTGCGTCCAAAGCTTTCTAAAAGCGATAGCTCAGCGCCGCAGACCAACAAATTGCTGCGCAATTTGAGGGGTACGATATTAGCTGTCTATTCCAAAAGGGATGGGCAGCAAGCTACCCATCCCTTTTTGGAGCAGGCAACGGGAATCTGAACCACGG
>CAYXBY010000027.1:0-22758 GCA_964463325.1 uncultured Lachnospiraceae bacterium
TCGGGCGCTTTTTTGAAAAAAAGCGCCGCAAAAAACTTTCAAACAGTGTAAAAAAGAAAGCCGGTCAGGCCTCGAACGCTTTTGGCGTTCTTCAGCCTGACCGTTGTTTTTGCGCATACGCGCGAAGCTGTTAAAAGTTTTGGGGGTGCAGGGGACTTTTTCAAAAGTCCCCTGCCGGGGGCCCGGGGCAGAGCCCCGCATTTAACACAATTTCTATTTAATTACTTTAATAGATAATTATGTTCCACGTGAAACGCGCTCACGCACGCTCGATGGACTCGATCACCACCGCCTCACGCGGCACGTCCTGCACATAATAGTTGAGCGCGCCGGTCTTGACGTTCGCGATCTTGTCGATGACATCAAGGCCATCCGTCACCCGCCCGAAGGCGGCGTACTGACCGTCAAGGTGCGGGCTGTCCTTGTGCATTATGAAAAACTGCGACGATGCAGAGTTCGGATCGCTAGTCCGCGCCATGGAAAGCACGCCGCGCGTGTGCCGCAGATCGTTGGTAACGCAACCGTTGGCGGCAAATTCGCCGCGTATCGCCGGCGCCTCGTGCGGCTCAAACTGCTCGTCGTAGCCGCCGCCCTGTATCATAAAGCCCTTGATGACGCGGTGAAATATCAGGCCGCTGAAAAAGCCGGAATCGACAAGCGCGAGAAAGCTTTTGACGGTCTCGGGCGCCTTGTCGGGGTAAAGCTCGGCAGTCATGCTGCCAAAGCCACGAACATTGATCTTGATCTTGGTATCGCTCATTTTATTTCTTCCTTTTCTTTTTGATATGCCAGCTCCAGCAGGCTGTTCAGCCGTGCCTCGCGCCCCTCAAGACGCAGATAGCCCAGTAGCGCCTCAAGCCCGGTCGCTGAACGGTATTCGGCCGCTGTGGCGCGGCGCGGCAGGCTGGTGTGCCCCAAATTGCGCCCACGGCGGAAAATTGCGGATTCGTCATCCTCCAACAGCGGCAGCAGCCGCTTCATGGCCGCCGCCTGACGCGGCGCTGTAACGTACTCGAGCGCGGCGGCGTTGAGCTCACGCGAACCGGATATGCCCGACCGCACCAACCGTTCGCGCACCCATGCTTCAAGCACAGCGTCGCCGAGATAGGCCAGCGCTGCGGCCGACACTGTCCCCGATGGCGCCGTAGCAGGGCGGCGGTCCTCCGCCCTCTCGCGCTCGCTCACAGAAGACCTCCCTCGGCCAGTGCACGGCGCAGCTCGCTCTCGATGCCATCTGCCATCAGCGTAAAGCCGAGATCGTTAGGATGGACGGCGTCCATAGTGCACTCATTCTCGTATTTTCCGCAGAAAAACGTTTCGCCGTCGATATAATAAACATTGCGGTCGCCAAGTGCGCGGGCGTGTTCAAACGTATCGATGACAACGTCACGCCGCTCGGCAAATTCGGTCGGATTGGTGGCAATATTGGGACGCGAGATCATGATATATGGCGTATCCGGCCGCTTTTCGCGGAAAATATCGTAAACGCGCTGATGCGTCTCGCGCAAAAATGCGGCGGTGGGGGCGTTGTGGTCATAATCGCAGACAAACATGCACATGTCCAGTCCCGCCATATACTCAACCAGCACCGGCTCGCCCTTGGCCTGCCCCGAAAAGCCGAGATTGATGTAGTCCATATTCATCCGACGGCTGATAATGCTCTGATACGTCAAGCCCGGGCGCGAGGCGGCCGTTCCGTGGACGATGGAGCTGCCGTAAAACACGATGGGGCTGGAATTGCGATAGCGCTGACCCGCCTCAAGCGTGGCGTCCGCCTGAAGACCGATATATAGCCGTTTTACGACGCAGTGTATGGGGAAATTGATCGTAAAGCTGCGGCGGCGACGCGAACCGAGGCGTATGATCTGCTCATAGCTGTCCTCCGTCTTGTAGGGCGGCATGAAAGCCTTGATATAGCGGTGATCGGTGTCAGTATCCTCGTACAGATCAAAGCCACAGGAATTGCACAGCGTGGTGTGCGGAGCGTGGGCGATGGCTGTCAGTTCGACCTTGATAGCCACATATGACGAATCCGTCGTAAAGCGGACGCGCCCGCCGGCAGGCTGCTTCTCAAGCTTTGCCACACCCGGGCTGGTCGCCTCGCCGATCTCGGCCGGCAGACGGCGAAAAATAGGTTCTCTCAGCGGGTCATACAGCCCATAGAGCTCGAACGGCGCCTGCCTGACATCGTGAAACCGTATATCCGGCTCATCAATGCTGGTCTCAACGATCATATTTTTATCGACCTCAACATAGGCCTCATTTTTTATCTCCTGCATGGTCTGCCTCCTCAGTCATTAAAATAGCCGTGCCGCAGAGCTCGGACAAGTATGCGTTCGATGGTATCTGCCATTTTCATAAAGCCAACATCCGTCGGATGCGTGCCCTCAACGGTGCACAGCTCCTCGTCGGGACCGCGGAATATACCCTGACCGTCGATATAGTAGACATGTCGATCGCCAAGCGAGCGTGCGTGGCGATATGTATCGATCACGACGCTGCGGCGCGCGACTGAATCGTCATATTTGGCATCAAAATCGGGGCGGGACAGCATGATATAGGGGATATCCGGGTGGGCGGCGCGTATACGCTCGTACATGCGCTGATGCGTAGCACGCAGGTGGTCGACATTGGGAGCGTTGTGGTCGTAATCGCTGACAAAGGCCAGCATGTCGAGCCCCGCCATGTAGTCGACGATGCTGTCCTCGGCGCGGCCATTGCCAGAAAAGCCAAGATTGATGTAATCCAGCCCCGTGCGGCGGGCGATGATGTTCTGATAGCAGTTACCGGCATGCGAGGCGCAGCCGCCCTGCGTTATCGAGCTGCCGTAATAGACGACAGGACGATCATTTATGTAGTGCCGTCCGCCCTCGAGGTGTGCGTCCGAGCGCAGACCGATGTAAAGCGACGTCACCGCGTTGTAGCTTGGAAAATTGATGGTAAAATAACGCATGCGCGGACTGCCGTCGGTCTCAGTCTTGCGCAGACCGTCCCAGCTGCCGATCCGCAGCAGCGACTCATACCCATCCGTTGACGTGACGGGCGGAATAAAGCAGCCACGATAGCGACAGCCGCCCTCGGTGTCCTCATAGAGGTCAAAGGCTGAGGTGCCTGTCAGCGGAAAATGGCTGTACTTGGTCACATATGGCATGACGCACTTGATAGCTATGTAATCCGAATCAGTAGCAAAGCGAACGCGCCCACCGGCCGTGTGCAACGCCAGTCGGCGCACACCGGCAGAGGTCGCCGCGGCGACGTCGTCAGGCAAGCGCTTGAAGACGTCCTCGGTCTGCGGGCGATAGAGCCCATACAGCTCAAACGGCGCCTGTCTTACGTCATAAAACTGTATATCCGGCTCGCCGAGCGAGGTCTCGACCACCATATTGCGGTCGACCTCGACAAATCTGTTATCTGACATATTTATTTGATCCTCCTGTAGGTCAAAAATGGGAGGGTGCTGCATTGTAGCCCAACGCAGCAGCCCTCCGCTGCCTTAAAGCTCTTCGGTATCAGGTGTTACGCGGCGGGTCTTCTTGCCCGCGGCCACGCCCTTGTCGTCGAGATACATAACGACCTTGCGGTTGTTCTCGGAGCCTATTGAGTTTGTAGAAACGCCCTCGATCTTCTGCACCTCGGAATGAATGATGCGGCGCTCGTAGGGATTCATGGGCTCAAGCATGACGCTCTTTTTGTACTTGAGCACCTTGTCTGCCATGCGGCGAGCCAGCGCGCGCAGCGCCTCCTCGCGCTTTGCTCGATAGCCCTCGGCGTCCAGTGTGATGCGGACGTACTCTCTCTTTTCGCCCGCCACCTTTTTGTTAGCGGCGAGGTTGGCCAGGTACTGGAGCGAATCCAGCGTCTCGCCGTGATGACCGATGAGTATACCGGAACCCGAGCCATCGATGCTGATGAGCTTGTCATCGTTATCACCGTCGCTCATGATGGCGCTGGCCTCAAGACCCATGTCAGAAATAACATTTTTGATAAATTCCAGCGCGATGTCAGCGCCCTTCATGGTGTAGCTGACGCTCAGCTTGGCCGGGCTCGCGCCGAGGCCGAAGATACCCTTTTTGGGCTCCTCCAGCACAGTGTATTCAAGGCTCTCGACGTTGGGTGCGCCCAGCTCGCTCACGGCTGCATTCAGCGCTTCCTCGACCGTCTTGCCTGTTGTGATAATTTCCTTTTTCAAAAGAAGCCTCCATGCCGCATATGCGGCTTATTATTTAATGTCGTTTTGTGAAATCGGGGATCACTTGTCCCCATCGGTCGTATCGGTGTCGGAGGTGCCCTTGTCGGCGTCGGAGGTGTCGGACATCTCGGGCGTCTCGGACGCGCTCTTGGCGGCCTTTTTGTCGGCGGCCTTCTGCTGACGCGCCTCGCGAGCCTTTTGTCTCAGCTCCTTGAAGGACAGCTGCGGGCGGTCATCATCCGTCTTGATGCTGCTGTTTTCAATGCGCTGCTGCTTTTTCTCCTCCTCCTCGCGTGCCTCGGCCTCAAGACGCTCACGGCGCTCGATGGCGGCAGCGCGGGTATCCTCAAAGTCCTCATCGTCGATGTGATGCAGCGAGCGCACCACCTTGCCTGACGAGCTGACTCGCGGACCGGCGACCGGCTTGCCCTTGAGTATCTCCTTCTCGGCGGCTTTAAAATCCTCCTCCGTGAAGGTAGGCAGCGGCATGACGCGACTGAGCACAAAGCGCATTCCGGTGCTGAACAGGCTCTTGACAATCCAGTATATGCCCAAAGCGCCCGGGACGATGAAACAGATAAATGTGCTCATCGCGGGCATGGAAATATCCATGACGGTGTTGGAGCAGCCGGTGGCCTGATCGGTCGTGGCGGGCTGGTAGCTCAGCTTGCGCGACAGCTTCATGGTGATAAAATAGATCACGAAGGTGAGTACAGGTATGAGCAGCAACAGGCTGGGCTCGGTGAAGGAGGGCACAAGGCCGGTGTTAAGTCCGAAGACATTGAAGTTTGGCCATTCGACATCCCGCAGCGTGTCAACTATCTGCTGACCGTTGGAGAAATATGCGAAATCGGCCAGCTTATCAAAAAATGCTTCACCGTTCTCGCGTATCAGCGAGGCTATCTCGATGGTACCGCGGCTGGACTCGACTGCCCGCCCCAGACCACCAGCGGCTGCCGAGGTATTGACAAAGGTACAAAGTGCTGTCGACAGCTCGGAGGACAGCTTCATAACATAGACTATAGGGTCGATTACGACGCGATAGAGTATGATGATGATAGGAAACTGTATCAGCATCGGCAGGCAGCCGGATGCGGGGCTGAAGCCCTCCTTTTGATACATCTCCTGTATCTCGGTTGCGACCTTCTGCTGTGTTGCCTTATCGTCGCGCCCTGCGTACTTTTTGCGTATCGCGCGCTCCTTGGGCTGAAGCGAGGCCTGCTTGATGGAGTTTTTCTGCTGCTTGATAGTCAGCGGCAGCATGACAAGCTCGATCAACAGCGCGAACAGGCACATTCCCAGCACATAGTTACCGCCGACGATCATTGTCAGCCAGTTGAGTATGCTTCCTGCCGCCTGCTTGATGGACTCAAGAATGCCGCTTGCCGGCTCCAGCGAGACCTCGGTGCGCATCAGCTCGATAAGCGTAGCGACATCATCCAGCGTGATGGCCTCGTAGTCGATATCCAGCTGAGCTTTCTTGGACTGAGCCTCGTTTGCCTGCTTGATAGCGGCGCGTGCCGCCTCGATATCACCGGCAAGATAGGCTGCTGTCAGCTGATCGCGGGGCGTTCTGGTGTCCTCGGCCTTGGTGTCAGCCACGGCGGCGGCAATTATCTCCGCCAGTCCGGATTGCTGCGGAACCGTCAGACCGGTCCGCGCCTCGCCGTCAGTCGTGACAGGAGTAGTGTCGACATTCATCGGAGCCTCGGTCACGTCCTCGGCTGCCACCGACAGGCAGAGCAGTGCCGCGGTCAGCAGCAGAGCCAGTACCGCACACAGCCTGCGCGGGAAATGGCTCCCGCATTTGGTTTGTGACATTTCAATTTTCCTCCCCGGCATCACTGCCGTCATCCCGGGGATCCTCTCTTATGATATTTGCGTCATTGCCGTGCTCAGCACTCTCATTATTTTTCATCCTGCGCGGGCGACGCTCAGGCACGGGATCATAGCCTCCGGGGCAAAAGGGATTGCACCGCAGTATCCTCCAGGCCGTGAGTCCGAGGCCCACAAAAAAGCCACGTTTGGAAAACGCCTCAATGGCGTAGGCGGAGCATGTCGGGGTAAAGCGACATGTCGGATGCCGTTTGAGAGGTGAGATGAATTTCTGGTACAGACGTATAAGCCAGATGCAGATATGCTTCATTTTGTTGATGTGTCGGCAAGCATACCGAGGCGGGAAAAGCCCCGCCGAAGCTCGCGGTAGATATCCTGACTCTTGCAGGCCTCTATCCCCTGGCGCGCGCTGATGACTATGATATAGCCCGTCCGCACGCCCTCGCTCTCAAGCCTCGCATAGGCTGCGCGTATGACGCGTCGAGCGCGGCTGCGCACGACGGCACCGCCCACCTTTTTGGAAACGGTGATGCCGACGCGGTCGAGATATTGCTTTTCGGGGTTGGCACGCATGAGCCGATGTGCGCTCTTATCCCGCAGGACAAAAACGCAGACATAGCGGCCGAGATAACGGCCGCCGCCCGAGTATGCTTTTGAAAACAGATGATTTTCGGTGAGAGACAGATGCTTCATATTCTGTATGTCTCCTTGATATTGCCGCTATAAAAAACCCCGACGGTCCTTGAAACACTGCTGCGTTTGTCGGCGGTCGGTGGTTTTATCTCGATATTGAAAATATCGCGGCGTGGGTCAGTCCGACTCAGTAAGAAAGTCTGACTCTGCCCTTTGCACGTCTTCTCTTGAGGACTTTTCTGCCGTCCGCGGTTCTCATTCTCTTTCTGAAGCCGTGTTCCTTTTGTCTCTGGCGCTTTTTAGGCTGGTAGGTTCTGAGCATTACGATGCACCTCCTTGTAAAATGTTATGGAAGCGTATAATCTGCCGATTTACACGTCTTGACACAATGACAGATTATATTATACACGCAATCGACCCCTTTTGTCAATAGTTTTTTGAAATTTTCCCATTTTCCATGGTCACTTACCGACACAAAAACGCGAAAATATGTCATTTACTATATCAATGGTAACCGCGCGGCCATCAATTTCGCCAAGTGCTGCCATTGCAGCCTCAAGATCGCTGCCGCAGATGTCCTCGGGCAGACCGGCGTCGAAGGCAGCGAGTGAGGCGGTCACCGACTCAGCTGCTCCCCTCAGTGCGGCATACTGGCGGGCGTTGGACACGATAGCATCATCAGTTAAGCTGAGGCTGCCGTCAAGGAACAGCTCTTGCACTCGCGCCGTCAGGACGTCCAGCCCCTCGCCAGTGCGCGCCGATATGCTTATCGCTCCTGGCGGGCACACCGCCCCCTCGCAGCGCGGAAGGTCGCATTTGGTTGCGACGATTATCACCGGGGAAATAATGCCCTCCAGCATTCTGACGAGCTCGCGCTCGTCCTCGCCGCCCGGACGGGAAACGTCGAACAGCGCTATCACCAGCTCGGCGTCAGCTACCCTCTCGCGTGCCCGCTCAATGCCGATACGCTCAACTGCGTCGTCGCTGTCACGCAGGCCGGCAGTGTCGCACAGTCGCAGCGTGACGCCGCCCAGACTGACGGTGTCCTCCAGCAGGTCGCGCGTGGTACCGGCAACATCGGTGACGATGGCGGCCTCGCGCCCCAGCAGCGCGTTGTAAAGCGAGCTCTTGCCGCTGTTGACCGCTCCGCAAAGCACTGTCTGTATGCCCTCACTTATGGCGTGGCCGGTGCGGTAGGTCTCGAGCAGCTTCTCAATGCGCCCGCCGACGTCGGCGACGCCGTCGCGCAGCTGCTCGCGGCTCATGCCGGCCAGATCCTCGTCGGGGAAGTCCACCCGCGCGTATATGTCGCTGACATACGTCCGCAGTGCGGAATACAGCTTCTCCACCTCGCGGCCGAGTCGGCCGCCCATGCCGGCGCGTGACAGGCGCAGCTGACTGTGCGTCTGCGCGTCGAGCAGCGCGGCCAGCGCCTCAGCCTCGGACAGTCCCATCCGCCCGCTGACAAAGGCGCGGCGGGTAAATTCGCCCGGCTCGGCCATGCGTGCGCCGGCGCACAGCACGGTCTCAAGCACCGTCTGCGTCATGAGCACACCGCCGTGGCAGCACAGCTCGACCGTGTCCTCGCCGGTGTACGAATGTGGGGCACGATAATATACCGCAACGCCGTCATCAATGACGATCTCGCTGCCGTCGGGCTCGGTGGCGACTATCTCGCCCCAAATGGCGCAGCGCGGCTCGCGTTCGCTTAATTTTTTACCCCGAGGGCGAAATACGCGGTCACCGACCGCGGCGGCGTCCCGCCCCGAAATGCGCAGCATAGCCACGCCACCCTTGCCACGTGGCGTCGAAACTGCCGCTATAGTATCGTCGATCATAATTACTTCACCTCATTTTGGCGGGTCACAGCCCGCATATCAGCCGCTCAATGGGCTCATAGCCGCGCCCCGACAGCTTGACGGCCACGTCAGCCTCGGCGCAGCGTGTGATAATGTCCTTAAGAGTCTCCACCCGTACCGCACGCACACCGTTCATATACAGCTCAACGCTGAACTGGTGCAGGCGCATCGCCTGTGCGATTGCGGGGGCACGCAGTCCTTCGTCGGCCAGCTGACGAACCGTCAGCATGTCGCAAAAAACGCGCGAAATATCGCCCATTATCATTATCGGATCGACGCGCTGACGTTTCATTTCAGCCAAAATGCTCAGCGCCTGCCGGCGATCCCCGGCAGTTATGGCATTCGCAAAGGCAAAGGTGCCATATTCGCTGTCAGGGACAGCAGCTGCGGATATATCCTCATTTGTCAGCTCAGTGCGGCCGTCAGCCAGGACATAATAGCTCATTTTTTCCACCTCGCCCGCCAGGATATACATAGAGCTGCCGCAATAATCTACAACTCTTTTGCACAGCGTCGGCGCCGCGCTGACACCGTAGTGCTCGAAATGCTTGCCGACCCAGCTTGCCAGCTGCGACGGTGTCGCACGCGAGAACTGCACCGGTATCAGCAGCTCGCCCAAGCGTTTCAACAGTGCCGATGGGCGCGAGGGCAGGCGGCCGGGGTCAAGTCCACCGGCGGGGATAGACAACACCAGCGTATTGTAATCGTACTCAGACAGCGTGGCGACAGCATCGCACAGCGCGTCAAGCTCGTCCGCTCGCATGCTGCCAACATCCAGCCCCGAGACGATAACCAGCTTGCGCTCACCCATCATGGGTAGCGGCTCCAGCGCGTTCAGCAGCTTTTCGGGCGTATAATCAAGAGTTGACATATGGACGTAGTTAAAAACCTCCGACATGCTGTCCCGACAAATGCAGCTGCGAAGTCGGCGCAGCACATCACGCTTGGTATAGTCCTCGTCGCCGAAGAACAGATAGCCGGTTGCCGGTGTGGCGGTGGCAGTCAAGCTACGCCGCAGCTCGCTCTCGGTCATGATCTGCATGCTTTGTCCCCCCCTCTCGTTTGCTTTGCTTATATTGTACCACAGGCGGGCGGATATTTCAACATTTTTTTGAGCCGGCAGCGGAGATATTCCCCGGGGAATGAAACCTCCAGCCGTTTTTGTCGACTGTAATGTTGAAGGCGCTTGAAATATCGCCCAAAGCATGATAAAATAATACCCGGAGGTATCAATATGAAAATATCTGTCACACGTCGCGCCCTCGCGACCGCTCTCACGCTGCTCACTCTGCTCGGCACGCTGACGCTCAGCGTCCTGCCAGCGTCCGCCAACTCGGCACAGCGCTTTTTTGAAGGCACGACCGCTTCGGGCACCGTCGTCCGCGGCGAGCGCAGTCCCATCGCCGTCAAGCACGAGCAGCTGACCTTCCGCCTTAATTGCTTTCCGCCCGATTACTACTACGCCGACAGCGCCGAGGTTGTCGCCGAATACGACGCATCCGTCACAGCGTCCTACACGCTGTACAACCCCTCGGACATGACCGTCACCACACAGCTGCTCTTCCCCTTTGGCGTCCGCCCCAGCTATCTGGCCTCCGAGGCCATTGACGCCATGTCACACAAATACGGCATAACTCTTGACGGTGCGGCGGTCGAATACACCGTTCGCCACACCTACAAGCCCCTCTACAACGAGCAGTTCGAGCTTGCGACTGACCTCGCCCGCCTGCGCGACAGCTACACGTCCGACAACTTTTTCCGCCCCGACATGACCGTCACGGCCTACACCTGGCGTGTCACCGGCCTTGACGACGGCTCGGACGCCGTCAACATCGCCTTTGACCTGCCCAAAAACGCCTCCGGCATTCGTATTCTGTGGCCGGAGCAGAGCGGCGTGCACACTCAGTCCGACGGTGACCTGCGCCTGAGCGCCTGGGCACAGCAGCTCGACACCTTTACGCTCTACGTCATCGGCGGCGAGCTCGATACGCTGCCCTCCTGGAAATGCTACCAAAACGGTGGGTGCCGCGACTCGGAGACCGTCCCCGGCAGTGCCGCGCTGGTCGAGCGCACCACCATGACGCTGCTTGAGCTGATACTCAACACCGATGTCACGGGCGTCAGGCCCGATGGAAGCGCGGTGTCGGACGTCGACTGGTACAACGCCACCATCGATATGCTGAGCGCCTCCTTCAACTACGGCGCGACCGATTCGTCCCCTATCAGCAGTCAGCTGTTAAGCAACCGGCTGTTCGCCAACTCGCTGATGTGCTGGTATGAGTATTCCATCACGCTTGAGCCAGGGCAGACCGCCGTCAACGAGGTAACTGCGCCCATGTATCCCGCCATCGACGAGGGCTACACGCCCCCGACCTACACCTATAGCTATCTTCTCTCCCCCGCCTCGACCTGGAGCAGCTTCGGCACTCTCGATGTCACCATCGAAACGCCCTATTACCTGCTCGACACCGAGCCCCATGTCTCGACCGATACCGACGCAACTCTCCCCTTCACCAAGACCGACACCGGCTATTCCGTCTCCTTCTCTTCCCTGCCCGACCGCGAGCTAACCTTCACCCTCTCAGCTGACCCCGCCCCCGAATATACCTATAACAGCGGCTATGCTAAGCTGGTCGCCGTCATCATTCTCGGCATCGTCCTCGCCGTCCTGCTCGTCCTGGCCGTCATCACCGGCCTCGTCCTGCTGATCGTTTTCCTGGTCAAGAGAATAAAGAGGAAATAATATCCGGGGCTCCGCCCCGAAACCCCGGCGGGGGACGCTCCACGGGGCTCTGCCCCGGGCCCCGGCAGGGGACTTTTGAAAAAGTCCCCTGCACCCCCAAAACTTTTAAACAGCTTCGCGTGGGAATCGAATAATAAACGGTTAGGATGAAGAACGCTTTGGTCGTTCTCCGTCCTAACCGGATTTCTTTTTCCCTAATTGTTTGAAAGTTTTGCGGGGTCTGGGGGCTTTTTCAAAAGCCCCCCAGCGGGTGTAGGGTGGAACCCTGCATGAGCTTGCGTTTGCAGGGTGGAACCCTGCAATAGCCTGCGTTGTCCGGGACGGAGCCACGAGAATGATTCACAGAATTGCCTGCTGACGCGTATTATGGGAATGGGGGTAGACCCCAATGAAACGAGGCAGGAGAAACAGTATATATGGCAAGATTCACAAATTTCGCGACGCTTTCCTACAGTGGCGGGACGACGGATTCCAACACTGTCACGGGGGAGTTAGTAGAAATATTATCGGCGGCCAAGGTAGCGGTCATTGACAGCTACACAGCACGCGACAGCATAACCTATGTAATATCGCTTGTCAACAGCGGCAGCTATCCGCTGTCCGACCTGACGGTCACGGACGATCTGGGCGGCTACACGCTCGACACAGCCACGCTTTATCCGCTGACCTACACCGACGGCTCGCTGCGCCTGTACATCAACGGCGCGCTCCAAACGACACCAACTGCTGTCGCGGGGCCGCCGCTGGTCATTTCGGGCATCAGCGTGCCGGCGGGCGGAAACGCCGTGCTGATATACGAGGCCGACGTCACACAATATGCGCCGCTCGGCGCTGACGCCGCCATTACCAACACCGCGGCGGTCACCGGCGCAGGGTTAGCCACACCGCTGACGGCTGCGGCGACGGTCACTATGCGGCCGCGCGCCGAGCTTGGCATCAGCAAGTCGGTCTGCCCGGCGTCCGTCACCGAAAACGGCCAGCTGACCTACACCTTTGTCATTTCCAACTCCGGCAGCCTGGCCGCAACAGCCGATGAGCAGGTCGTCATGTCCGACACCTTTGCGCCCATCCTCAATCCTCTGACCGTCACGCTCGACGGCCAGCTGCTGACCGAGGGCACGCATTACACCTACGACACCACCACTGGTGCTTTTGCCACGCTGCCAGGGCAGATAACAGTCCCCGCAGCCACCTACACACAGGCCACCGACGGCACCTGGATCGTGACGCCCGGTGTCGCAACGCTGGTTATCACCGGCACCGTATAGGCGAGCCAAAGCAATATCAAACAAGCAAAAGCGCGCACCCCCAACAAAGGGATGCGCGCCATTTTGTCAGTTCTGACGTCAGCAGGCGCCGTGCGCCAGCATGGCGTCGACGACCTTCTCAAAGCCTGCAATGTTAGCACCAACGACATAGTTGCCGGCATAGCCGTACTTGGCCGCAGCCGTGTCGATGCTGTGATATATGTTGGTCATGATGCCGTGCAGCTTGGCATCGACCTCCTCGAAGGTCCAGGACAGACGCTCGCTGTTCTGCGACATCTCCAGCCCCGAGGTGGCAACGCCGCCTGCATTCGAGGCCTTGCCCGGCGTGAAGAAGACGCCGTTCGCCTGGATGTACTTGGTAGCCTCAATGGTGGTCGGCATGTTGGCGCCCTCGCAGACGGCCGTCACACCGTTTGCGACCAGCTCACGCGCGTCGTCGATGAGCAGCTCGTTCTGAGTTGCACAGGGCAGCGCAACGTCGCACTTGACGCTCCAAACACCGCGTCCCTCATGGTATTCGGCGCCCTCGCGGTAGCTCATGTAATCCGATATGCGGCCGCGCTTGACCTCCTTTATCTCCTTGACGGCGGCGAGGTCAATGCCGTTTTTGTCGTATATCCAGCCGGTGGAATCGCTCATGGTGACGACGCGGCCGCCCAGCTGCGTAGCCTTTTCTGCGGCATAGATAGCGACGTTGCCCGCGCCCGAGACGACGACAGTCTTGCCCTCAAGCGAGCTGCCATGATCGCGCAGCAGCTCGTCAACCATGTAAAGCAGACCATAACCGGTAGCTTCTTTTCTGGCAAGCGAGCCGCCATAGCTCAGTCCCTTGCCGGTCAGCACACCCTCAAACTGACCACACAGCCGCTTGTACTGGCCAAACATGTAGCCAATCTCACGCGCACCGGTGCCAATGTCACCGGCAGGCACGTCCTCATTTGCGCCGATGTACTTGACCAACTCGGTCATAAACGACTGGCAGAAGGCCATGACCTCGCGGTCAGACTTGCCCTTGGGATCAAAATCCGAGCCGCCCTTGGCGCCGCCCATGGGCAGACCGGTCAGCGAGTTTTTGAAGGTCTGCTCAAAGCCAAGGAACTTCATAATGCTGAGGTTGACGGAGGGATGCAGACGTATGCCGCCCTTGTAGGGGCCGATGGAGTTGTTGAACTGTATGCGATAGCCGGTGTTGACGCGCAGATTGCCGGCGTCGTCCACCCACGGGACGCGGAAGATGATCTGGCGGTCGGGCTCGACCAGCCGCTCAAGTATCGCCTCGCGGCGGTAGCGCTCCTCGTTCTTTTCAATTACGGGTGCGAGAGATTCGAACACCTCGCGCACGGCCTGCAAAAATTCGGGCTGGTCAGCATATTTTACGCTGACGCCTGATATTACTGTATCAAGATAACTCATTGCTATGCCTCACTTCGCATAAAATAATTATGAGTAATGATATCACAAATCCCCGGGGTTTGTCAATACACTACATTGACAAAAATCACATCGTGGTGAGACATTAATTATCCACAACGACATAAAATGGTTGGATTTTCCTGTCTTCAACATTTATTGTGCCGCAGCGCTTGACACGGCGGCCGTAATGTGATATTATTAAGATATTATTAAAGCTATTTATATGGCAGCCTTCGCGGCTGCCGGATAGGGAGAACATGAAGATAGGCTTTGTTTCACTCGGCTGCCCCAAAAACCAGCTTGACACAGAGGTCATGCTGCACGAGGTGCTCCAGGCCGGGTACGAGATCACACAGGACGAAACGCAGGCTGATGTGGTTATCATCAACACCTGCGCCTTTATCGAGAGCGCCAAAAAGGAGGCCATCGACAACATCCTTGATATAGCCTGGCTCAAAAAGCACCGCTCGCTCAAGGCCATTATCGTCACCGGCTGCCTCAGTGAGCGCTATCGCGAGCAGGTGCTCGAGGAGCTGCCCGAGGTCGACGCCGTGCTGGGCGTCGGCAGCATACACCGCATCGTCGAGGCCATCGAGGCAGTGACGGTCAAGCGCAAAAAGGGCTCGCACCGCCGCTTTTCGGCCTTCGACCCAGCCGACTGCGTCCGTCTCGGCGGCGACCGTCTGCTGACCACGCCCGATTATTCCGCCTACATCAAGATCGCCGAGGGCTGCGACAACCGCTGCGCCTACTGCGCTATCCCCTCGATACGCGGTCGCTTCCGCAGCCGCCCCATAGAGGACATAGTCGAGGAGGCGCGTCAGCTGGAGGCGCTGGGCGTCCGAGAGCTTAACATAGTCGCGCAGGACATCACGCGCTACGGCCAGGATCTCTATGGCGAATACCGCCTCGCGGCGCTGCTCCGCGCCATCACCGAGGCGACGACCATCCCCTGGATCCGCCTGATGTACTGCTACCCCGACAAGATCACCGACGAGCTGGTCGTCGAGTTGCGCGACAACCCGCGTATACTCAAATACATCGACCTGCCCATTCAGCACATCTCCGACAACATGCTGCGCGCCATGAACCGTCACGGCGACGCGGCCATGATAAAGGACGTCATTGCCAAGCTGCGCCGCGAGATACCCGGCATCGTCATACGCACGACGCTTATCACCGGCTTCCCGGGCGAGACCGAGGAGGACTTCCGCGAGCTATGCGAGTTCGTCGCCGAGACCAAATTCGAGCATCTCGGCGTCTTCCCCTACTCTCGCGAGGAGGGCACGCCGGCCTACGACCTGCCCGACCAGATCGATGAGCAGGTCAAGCAGGATCGCGCCGACATCATAATGCGCGAGCAGCTGGACATCAACGAGGCACGCAACCGCTCGCTGATCGGGCAGACGGTGACAGTGCTGTGCGAGGACTACGACCCCGTCAGCGAGGTGCATTTCGGCCGTGGAGAGGCCGACGCACCCGAGATCGACGGCAAAATATACTTCCGCGCCCCCGCGCGGGTGGCGCCGGGCAGCTTTGTCCGCGTCAAGCTGCGCGAGGTCATGGATTACGACCTGATCGGCCGCATGGTGACGCAGAACGGAGGCGATGACGAATGAATCTGCCCAACAAACTGACGGTGCTGCGCATGTGCCTGGTACCGGTCGTCATTGCGCTGATAATGCTGGCGGGGATCATTCCCCTGCCCCTGGCCTGCCTGCTGGCAGCGGCCGTCTTCGGCGCCGCCTCGATAACCGACATGCTGGACGGCCGCATCGCCCGAAAATACGGCCTTATCACCGATTTTGGCCGTTTTCTCGACCCGCTTGCTGACAAATTTATGGTCATCGGCACCATGCTGTGCGTGCTTTACAAATTTGAGGCTATCCGCGTCTATTTCTTTTGGGCGGTACTGGTGGTGGTCTTCCGCGAGCTGATGGTGACCGGTCTGCGGCTCATAGTGGTGTCGTCAAACGGTCAGGTCATCGCGGCGAACAGGCTGGGCAAATTGAAGACCGTCACGCAGATAGTCTGCATACTCAGCGTGCTGCTCGAGCCCGTCATTGAGGACGTCATACTGCTGCTGTTCGAGAGCTACCCGCTCAAGGGCGTTTACCCGCTCTCGCTCGTGACCACTGTTGTCATGATATTCTTCACAGTCTGGTCAGGTGCGGCCTACGTTTGGGGCTGCCGCCACATGCTCGACCCAAATAAATAAAAAATGACCGGGTTCCCCACCCGGTCATGCTGACAGGCTTGATGTCCGGCGAACGCACCGGGCATCAAGCCACTTTTTTATTAACAGTATAGCTCATAGCGGTTTCACTCCGCGTCTACTATGGTCAATGCTCCCTCATTCTTCGTGCAGCCGCATATAGGCTCGGACACAGGCGCGGAAACGGGACCCGCCTCCGCCGAAGTCTGACTCAGCGTATTGTTAGCGCTGATGAAGCTTCCAGGAGTATTCGCCTTGGTGACCGTCATGCTTACTCTGTCAAGTGTGCCGACGAATACGCCAACGCACCAGCTTTCCCCCGCAGAGCTGGTGAGCGTAGTGTTAGCAACATAGCAGTTGACCACGTCAGCCGTGCCGGCTGTCGAATCAAAGCTAATGCTTCCAACAAGGCCACCAACCGTAGCGCCGCCCTTCAGCGTGCAGCCACTCTCAACACGGCAATTCCGTGCGTACAGCCTGCCATTCTTAATGCTTCCTACAAGGCCTCCAACCGCCGAATTACCGGCAGCCGTCAACTTGCAGTCTTTGAGATAGCAATTGCGCAGAATGACCTCGCCACCGGCAGACCCAATGAATGCACCAAATCCACTGCCTTCGGCTGTGGCTTGTTGCTCCATTGTGGAATTCTTGATAGTCAACCACTGAATCGTCGTCTTGCCGCCGGTAGTGCTTATCAGCGGAGCGCTGAGATTCGAAATAGTGTATCCATTTCCGTTGATAAATACGCCGCCGGTGTGGCTGAACGGCACCCATGTGTAGTCCTTCATGTCGATATCGGACTCAAACACTATAACCGGCGCATCAGTGAGCGTTTTCCCAGACAGCGTCATAAGATCATCCGCGCTTTTGATATTGTACCGATGTGCGGGATCATTATTGTAAATATATGGATCGTTGCCCTGGGTAGCGAACGCCGTGAACGCGATCGTGCAGGAGGAGCCGCTAATACTCGCAGTGACGCTGTTCGGAACCTCAATGACGATCGGAACGATGAATGATTTTTCTGCCTCTGTCAAAGCGGGCTGAATAGTGGTCCACTCGGTGCAATATCCAGCGGGCACAGTCGTGACTGCCGCAGTCGTCTCGGGCGTGCCGGTTACCGCGGTCGTCTCGGGCGTGCCGATTGCCACGGTTGGCGTCAGGGAATACGCGCTGGCAGTGGAGGGGGTGTCGTCAACATCCTTGATGACGTCGCCATCCACGGTGAGCTTAAGATACTCAAACAGGCCAGAGTTTTCTTTCACAGCAGTTTCGAAACGGTATTTTACCGTCACAGTGCTGCTGTTTGTGACCTTGATCTTAAAGCTTACCCTCGTGCCGCGTTGCATGCCTGACAGTTCCAGCACGCCATTGTTGACTGTCGCCGAAGTTGAATCACTCGGCGAATCACTCGACGAATCACTCGACGTCGTATCCGTAACAGCCATAGTGCCGCCGGAGGCCATCTGGAGCACCTTGACGGAGCCCTCAACGATTTCGGCATCCACCTTGACCGTACCGACGGAAACATTGATATTAACAGTGCTTTCGCTGGTAAACAGCGCGAAGGTGGAGCCTACAACGAGGCTCAAACAGAGTGCAATTGTCAAAACCGAAGCTATTAAAGCTTTGTTTTTCATAATAGATCATTATCCTTTCATGATCAATGTGCAAAAACACGATCAATCTTTAAGGGTAGCCCGTGGCGGGCGAAGCCCGCCACGGATAGGGAAAAGAAAGCTAATTAGGTGAGATCTCTGCCAACGAAGCCTTCCACGACAGGAGCCTGAGCATTCACGTTGCCCAGGTTGGCAGCAGGAGCGGTGACGGTGCAGTCGCTGATGGTGGTGGTGCCAGCGTTAACGGTACCAACCAGCCAGCCGGCCTTAGCCTTGTCGCCGCCTCTGTTCTCAGCGCAGCTCACGCTGGAGTTGCCCTCAACAGAGCAGCCGGCGAGCGTAGTCTGAGAGTAGGTGTGGCCGATGAAGCCGCCGCAGGAAGAATCCACAGTAGCAACAGTGGTGTCGATGACCTTGCAGTTCGTGAAGGTCACGGCGCCGCTATTGGAAGCTGCCATGCCAACAAATGCGCCAGCGTACTTGAAAGCCTTAATGGAAGAATTCTTCACAGTGCAGTTCTCAAAGACGATCATGTTACCACCACCGTTGTTGTTCACAGCGCCGATGAACGCGCCGTAACCCTGATTGGTAAGATCAGAGGTCATGGTGTCGAGGTTGGCATTGTCGATCACGATGTTCTTGAAGGAGTATCTTCTTGCAGGAACAGTGGAGAACAGCGGAGCGGTCTGGTTCTTCAGAGCGTGGCCGTTACCCTCGATGGTAGCGCCGGGATGGTTGGAGCCACCGTTGATAGCAGTCCAGCCGGTCATGTCGATGTCAGCAACCAGGTAAACAACCTTTGCGGCAGCGCCGCCAGCGTTGCCGGGGTTGTCAAGAGCGTTCTTCAGCTCGGTGGCGTTAGCTACGAGGACGGTATTCAGATAGTAGTTAACATTCTCACCAATGGTGTTGTTTCCACCATCAATGTAGGAAGGCTGCTCGAAGCCTGCCAATGCAGCCACAATTGCCTGCTCCGCATCAGTATCGGTGTAAGCGTTATAGAGGTTGCTGTTGGAGATGGTGCAATCGGTCATGGTGCCGTTGCAGAGACCTACGATACCACCAACGCGCTTTGCGGTTGCGACAACGGTGCAATCCTCCACCTTGCAGTTCGTAATATTCAGTGCTCCACCTGCAATGGCGCCAACCGACTTCTTACCGATGATGGTCGCATTCTTGACAGTCAGGTTGGAGATAGCGCCAGTCGTGGAGTAGTCAGCATAATTGCTTGTATGACGGAACAGACCAACGAGCTGAGCATCGGGCATGTTGATAACGAAGTTGCTGATAGTCTTACCATTGCCGTCAAAGTTGCCGCCAAAGTAGTTGCCATCATTAGCAACGCCGGTGATCGCATAACCGCCGAGGTCGATGTCCTTGGTCAGCTTAACAGTGTAGTTACCATAGTTATTGTTGCTGGGAGCCTGAGTGGACTGCATAAACCAAGCAAACTCTGCAGCAGTTCCAATCTCATAAACGCCATCAACAGGGGTAACCGCAGTGGTGGATACACCGTCCCAAGCGTCAATGGTCTCAGCATTGCCCTGAACAGCCTCAACAGTGTAGGCGAATGTGCAGGACTTACCCTGGTACTCGTTGCCGGCAGTCTCGGGAAGAGAAACCTTAACATTAACGATATGGATTCTATTGTCGCCGTCCTCAGCAGCCGGCGCCATTTCAGTCCAGTTGCCGTAACCGAGCTGGACTGCATCTTCACCGATAGTTGCAGTAACCTCAAGACCATCCCACAGGCCATTGTCCTCAACAGCCTTCAGAACGGTTCTGTACTTGATAGCAACGTCGCTATGGTTTTCAACAGCGATTGAGAACTCAACAAAATCACCGGGAACGATCTTATCAAGAGTTACAGTGCCATCACCATATGTGACAGTGGACTCATGGAGGGGTTCACCCAGTGTAGACTGAAGTTCGCCCTGCTCCGCAATAGTTGCGACCACATTCACCTTACCAGAGGTCACAGCTACATTTACCGTGCTCTCGCTGGTGAACAGCGCAAAAGTAGAGCCGGCGATCAGACTAAGGCAAAGCGCGATAGTCAGAATCGAAGCTACTAAAGCTTTCTTTTTCATTTTAATATCCTTTCTGTATGTGTATAAACACATCGCGGATCGTAAATAAATTACGGGCTTCATGCCGGATCCGCAAAGGCCGTAGCCCGTGCTGGGGTCAATTAATTAGGGGTTCGAGGGTCTTGTGGTGGACTGAGTTGCCGTGACGACAACGTCAAAGTTCGCTACACCGCTCTGAGCAGCATTGTTGTTCAGTGTCAGGTTGTAGGGGCTCTGTGCGGAGTCCACAAACTCAACCTTGACCTTGAACGTCTGTGCTGTATCACCTACCTTCATGTGGCCAGCGCTAATAGATATGCCTGAAGCCATTTCGCTCAGCATCTTCGTGCCGATCACGGTGTTATCAGACTTCATAACGGTAACCTTGAGCTGCTTTGAAAGCTCGGTGGCAGTGCCGTTCAGCTTGATGGAAACACTGTAATCAAACGCGGTTTTGCCGGCGTTAGCAATCTCAAGCGTAGCGTTGAAGTAGCTTCCGGGCACGATGAGCACTCCGGTGCCGTCAATACCAAACACACTTCCGGTGGTTGGAGTGGTGAGATCAAGTGCAGTGGTTACTGTCTGGGTTGCGAGATAACCGTCACTATCGAGAACAGCGTACTCGAGGTTAGTTCTCTTGAGCGTGATGTCAAGATTGCTGGCCTGAAGGTGGCTGGTGACAGTAGCGCTGTCCGAGAACAGAGCCCAGGACATTCCGGCTATAACGCAGGTGCAAAGCAGTATCACAGAGCACGAGATAAGTAAGACCTTCTTCTTATTAGTCATGGCATTTATCCTCCTTTCTTGAAATTTATATTGAATCCCGCTTTTGCAGGCTCAATAACTAAATAATTTGGTATGCAGCCGGATCAATGGCCGGTTTTGGCCTTGTCCTCACTGACCTTCTCTGCCTCGGAGGCTGCCTTCTTAGCGTTGTTTTCCTGAATAATATCAACAATTGTCCAAATAAGCGCCGTCAGCGCCAGCAGTGTTGCAACTACGAGAAAAATGATAACTAAAATTTTCATTTGTCAAGCCTCCTGAACTTAGTTTGATGTGCTGTCAGTTGTATCGGTGGTGTCTGCCGCCTCGGTGGGTAATGCCTCAGCGGGTGTGGTGGTCGCCTCGGTGGGTAATGCCTCGGCGGGTGTGGTGGTCGCCTCGGTGGGTAATGCCTCGGCGGGTGTGGTGGCCGCCTCGGCGGGCTGGGTGGCCGCTCCGGCGGGATTTTCTGTACCTTCCAATGCGGCAAGCCTGCGGCGAAGCTCCTCAAGCTCACTGTCCTTCTTGGCTGTCTCCTCTTGCTCCCGTTTCTTTCTTTCCGCTGTGTACGCTCCGACGATTTTTAAGACCTCGAGCAAGATAACAATAAAACAAGGTACAATAACTATAAACACGATGCCAAGCGGCGTCTTAAGCAGGCTGATTATAAAGCCCAGCACGAACAGCTGACCTGTCACCTTGCCTACAACGTAGTTGGTGCTTTCCGAAACCGAGGTGTCGATGACCTGGATCAGCTGACCGCTGTCGCTGTTTTTGTTATCGCCGGCCAGCTCAATGGTAAAGCCGCCGCGCTCGTTTTCGGCGATGTAGGTAATACGGTGCGTTATAGTTACCTGACTGGTGTAAACGTAACGGAAGGTGAGCACGTCACCGACCTTGAGACTGCGATACCATTCCTGCGCCTCGGCGGGATCATCCGGCACTACCTCGACAAATATCATCGAGCGCAGCGGGATGCTTTTGATCTCGTAAGCGGAGACGTCTGTCAGCTCGCACTTGGCCATGGAGTCAGATGTGATAATACGCATCTGATAGCCGAATATTTCGGCGGCGCCATCGGTGTCCTTCTTGGAGAACACCGTCATTATGACTGCGAAAACGCATATGGCGAGGAATATGTAGAGAAGTATGTTCCCTATTATGTTGCCGACCTTTTTAAGCTTCTGATTTTTCATTGTTTTCCCTCGTTAAGTTCAATTGTCCGCCGTGACGTCCAGCGTGAAGTCCGCCGTGGCGTTTTGAGCTTCATTTCCAACTGTCTCGGGCAAATAATAGAACAGCTTAACATCGGTGTCCTTGCCCTCGGTGAAGTCGATAGCTATGCTAAACTCGCCCTGCTCAAAGAAATCGGCCAGCAGCTGGTCATACAGTGTTTCATCTCCCTGCTTGATGCAGACATAAACGTAGTCGGCAAGGTGGTTTGCCGTGTCAACCGGAGAGAAGCAGAGCTTGGCTTCATAGCGTCTTGAGTATTCGTCGCTGAAGGATAGCGTGTACTCACTGCTCTGACCGGGCAGCAGGCTAAGATCCTTAAATCGGATCTGCTGCGCCTCACCGTCATCGAGCTCGACCTTGATCACGCTCTTGTCCATCGTAAGCACTCCAACTGTCAATGCCACGCCAAGCAATATTACCGCGCTCAGCACGATCAGGGCAACATTCGCATATTTCTTCATTGTAATCTTTCCCCTATCATGTGATTGAAAATTGAGTAGGCGTTGTTCTCCTATCATGTTGCAAACATGGTACAATTCGCCTTTTACTATCACATTGTATCACAACTCACACATAAAATCAAGAGTCTAAGTAAAAAAAGGCATTAATTTTTCGAAAAAATGTTTGTTCAGCACCTCTTTGCACATTTAAGTGGGAATAATACCATTTTAATCCATATGAGCTCGCCGCCATTTTGGCAGGCCAATGAATTAATTTTAAAAAAGTCTTCAAAAGCCCTTGACAAATCATTTTTTATTTGTTATAATGTTCGAGTCGAGACGGCGCCATAGCCAAGCGGTAAGGCAGAGGTCTGCAAAACCTTCATCCCCGGTCCGATTCCGGGTGGCGCCTCCAAAACATGTTGACAAAAAAGATGCCAACCGAAAAACCCGAGATTTTCTCGGGTTTTCTTCGT
>CAYXBY010000028.1:0-21760 GCA_964463325.1 uncultured Lachnospiraceae bacterium
CGCGCGCTTCTCTTTTTTGAACCATTGCCGTATCTTGGACCGCGCCTCGCTGGTCTTTACTATCTTCAGCCAGTCGCGACTGGGGACTTTGGATGCCGACGAGGTCAAAATCTCAACTATCTCACCATTTTGCGGCACGCGATCGATCGGCACTATCATGCCGTTTATTTTGGCACCAACCATCTTGTTACCGACAGCCGAATGAATGGCATAGGCGAAGTCTATCACCGTCGAGCCCGATGGCAGCGCAATGAGGTCGCCCTTAGGGGTGAAAATGTAGGTCTCTTCCTGAAAGATATCGGTTTTGATAGCCTGCAAAAACTCATCGGGATCGCGCGCATCATCCTCAGTCTCAATCAGGCGTGAGATCCACTCAAGCCGCTTATCGATGTTTTCTGCCGCCTGCTCACCACTCTTATATTTCCAATGAGCTGCGACTCCGTATTCAGCGATATGGTGCATTTCCCATGTGCGTATCTGCACCTCAAATGGCACACCGTCACGACCGATGACCGTGGTATGCAGCGAGCGGTACATATTCGCCTTGGGCGTCGAAATATAATCCTTAAATCGTCCCGGGATGGAACTGAACATCTCGTGTATAAGTCCCAGTACGGTATAGCACTCGAGCTCGGTGTCGACTATTATGCGGATGGCATAAAAGTCATAAATCTCATCAAAGCTCTTGTTGTGGTTATACATTTTCTTGTATATGCTATAGACCGATTTAACGCGTCCCTCCAACGTATACTTTATATTGTTTTCATGCAGCTTTTCCTCAATGCTCTGCCGCACATTCTCAATAAGGTCGCGATTCTGACCAAACTTTCGCTCGATATCTGTCTTTACTTCGCCATATCCAATAGGATCAAGGTAATACAAGCCTAAATCCTCCAGCTCCTGCTTCATACGCTGCATACCAAGTCTGTGTGCCAGCGGAGCGTAGACCTGCATGGTCTCAAGCGCAGTCACACGCTGCTTGGCCTCGGGCTTGGCAGACAGCGTGCGCATATTGTGCAGCCTGTCGCAAAGCTTGATGAATATTACGCGAATATCCTTGGACATCGCAAAAAGCATTTTGCGAATATTCTCAATATGCGCCTCTTCCTTGTCCTCGACCTGCATCGTAACCAGCTTTGTAAGTCCGTCGACCAGCACCGCCACATCGGAGCCGAAGCGCTTTTCTATATCCTTAAGATTGGTTTTATCCGAGCAATCCTCAACCGTATCATGAAGCAGCGCGGCGCAAATCGAGTCAGTATCCAGCTCCATCTGAGCAGCTATTTCTGCAACAGCTATAGGATGCGATATATATGCCTCGCCACTGGCGCGAAATTGCCCCTCGTGAAGTGCGGCGGCATACTCAAAGGCCCGCTGTATCTTCTCAGTGTCATACCGCTTGCCGGTATCACGCAGAATGCTCAGCAGTCTGTCGATATTCAGTGAAACCTTTTGATCTTCCATAACGATTCCCTCCGGAATAATGTTATATCCGTCCGCTGCATTGCCCTCTAAGCTTTCTCAGCACGGATGACTTTTCTATGCTCGTCTTGGACTGGCCGTTTGGTATCTCAAAGCTCAGCAACTCTTCATCAATGCGCTCGATATTACATATTTGAAGCTCGCGGAATATTCGAAGAATGAACATCAGCTTGACATAGTTTATCTTCCGCTGCGGTGCAGCCATATACAGCAGCGAAAGCAGCGTGCGCTCGGACATGGAATCATGCCCTATACGATATTCTCTCCTGAGTACTCTATATACTTCAGCGAGATCCTCGCGATCAGGGACAAAGTCCTCCTCCGGTGAAAATTCACCGCCTGCCTTTACCTCGTCATATCTGCGGCGCAATACGGCATATTCATCCTCATGCTCACCCGACATGCGCATATCTGATATTATCATCTGTACTGTTCGATTTCCTTGGAACTCATTGATATCCACACTAAACAGTACATCTACATATTCACCCTCGTGCACATTCAGCTTAGAGCTCGGCATATTGAAATACATACCGCAAATGCTGTTTTCACCGTCGGACAGCATAAGCTTCGTGTGCTTGCCAGCGCTGACGGCTATAATACGCTCCACTCTGACGCCACGTGCAACAAATTCGGGCACCGGATTAGAGACGCCAAATGGCTCCAGCTGATACAGCTCAGTTGCAAAGCCGAGAGTCACATCGCAAAGCTTTATCTCACAATCAGCCTCAAGGCAAACACTCATTGCCTCATCGCCGAGATTCTTGGCAGCATACTCATTAATACGTTCAATGAACGCTGGGATCTTAGAACGCTTTATTGTCAGCCCTGCGGCTAACTCATGACCACCGAATTTTACCAGCAGATCCTCACAATATGTAAGTGCATCCACGAGATTCATGCCCTTAACGCTGCGACCTGAGCCCTTACCGGTATCATCCTCGCAGGAATATCCGCGGGTACTGCCGTCAAATGATATCAGCACCGACGGCAAACCGTATCGCTCGGTTATCCGCGAAGACACAATACCGATTATCCCCTGCCGCCAATTATCATCATCCAAAACAATAACCTTGTTATGAGCAAAATCGAAATACTTTTCAATCCTTTTATAAGCCTGCTCAGCAATACGATTCTCCTCAATCTGACGCTGCCGATTAATTTCACAAAGCTTAGTTGCAAATTCCTGCGCAGTAGCCTTATCCTCTGCCAGCAGCAGCTCTACAGCATATTTTGCATGGCTCATACGTCCCGCCGCATTAAGTCGCGGGGCTATACTGTAACCAATATAATTTGAGGTTATCTTGCGACGGACAGGAGGGTATTTCGAGGTTGTCGGCGCTGTAGACGCCTCTATCAGTGCCTCAATGCCTGGACGCTTGGTATCTGCCAGCATGCGCAATCCCATCGCAACGATCAAACGGTTCTCATCCGCAATCGGCATAACATCCGCCACCGTACCGATAGCAGCAAAATCAGCATACTCATAGCATATGCGACGAACACCATCTATGTCCTGACCACCGGCACGCCGTTCACGCGCTATCTCGCAGGCGCACAACACCTTAAACACCACTCCGACTCCCGCAAGCTCCTTAAATGGATACTCGCAGTCTGGACGGTGAGGATTTACGACTGCACAGGCTCGTGGCAGCTCTGCGCGACACTCGTGGTGATCAGTAACCACCATATCAATGCCGAGTCCTGCCGCATACTCAGCCTCATCATTGGCCGTGATGCCGGTATCAACCGTTATTATAAGGTCGAAGTCTTCACTCGCCAGCTTGTCAACAGCACTGCGCGACAAGCCGTAGCCTTCCCCGCTGCGGCTGGGAATATAATACCACACATCCGCCCCACGGTTACTTAAATACAGCCACATGGCCGACACGGAGGTAACTCCATCCACGTCATAGTCGCCATAAATAACAATCTTCTCCCCCTCCTCGATTGCCTGCTCGATACGCTCGACCGCAGGCTCAATATCCTTGAGCAGGAAGGGATCGTGTAAAATGCTTTCTGCATTTTTCAAAAAAATGTCTGCTTTGTCAGGTGTATCGTAGCCACGATTACACAGCAGCTTCGATATAATGGGGGAAATTTTCAGCGTTCTGCACAGCTCATCAGCAGCCGCACAATGCTCCGAATTGCTCTCATCATACTTAATATTCCAGATTTTTTGTCTTTTTTTAGGTTCCATGCTTAACTCCGTTCCGTTTTCGCACGAGAATGTCAATCTGCACATTTCACCTGCGCATAACAATTATTTATCATTTTCGCCATCGGCGTTATTGATCATATCACTTCAATAATCATTCCAGTATCTCGACTATTTCTGCATCACAGCGACGACTTACAATTATCGCAGAATAAGCTCCAACTCCAATAAAGCTGACCGCCATACCAACCAGCGCGCCGCCAGCCTGCCAGGCCTCACTGTCTCCCAGCATTCCGCCTATCCACCATCCAAGTGCCGCCGTCAGCAGCGGCAGTAAAAACACCAGCCAGGCATATCCGAGTACACGCTTGGAATCTGTCTCAACCCTTACACGTTGCCCCGGCACAGCCCCCAGAGGATTTCGCACACGCAAGCTTAGCTTGGCATCACTGCCCGTCAAAGTACAGATACTGCAACCAGCTCCATCCTTATTTTTGTGACAGCCATCACATGCAGCCTTGCGGCGCACCTCGACAACCGCACTCGCGCCAGCAGCGCTTATTACCAATGCCTCAGTTACCATAGGCAAACCTCTACACAATTATTATTTTTCAATCGGCGCAAAGCGACGCATTATTGCCTCAGCCACACGTATGCCATCAACCGCAGCGCTTGTAATGCCACCTGCATAACCGGCGCCTTCGCCGCACGGGTAAACCCGATCATAACCGGGAGCCGTCAGCGCATCACCGCGTATTATGCGCACTGGGGAGGATGTCCGCGTCTCTGCGGCGGTAAGCACCGCCTCAGGTGCATCGAAGCCTTGAAGGCGACGTCCAAAGCTCACAATACCACGCTTCAAATTGCGAGTTACTCTTTCGGGAAATATACCGTCGAGTGGCGTTACGCAAACAAAGCCATCCATATATGTTGGCATGATGGTTGATGGCTCATGCACGCATTTGCCCGTTAAAAAGTCGCCTACTGTCTCTATTGGTGCGCGGAAGCTACTGCCACCAGCCTTAAAAGCCGCTTGCTCAATGCGCCGCTGATACTCTATTGCCGCCTCCGGCGTCGCACCGTAATCCTCCGGCAAAACGCTGACAGCTACAGCACAGTTGGCATTTCGGCCGTCTCTTGCATAATAGCTCATGCCATTGACTACGATTCCACCATCCTCAGATGCAGCCGCAGCAACAACGCCGCCAGGACACATGCAAAAGGTGTATACTCCTCGATCTCCGCGCGTATCAGACAGTGTATATTCAGCGTGTCCAAGTCTACAATCGCCAGCATGCCTGCCATACATCGCATGGTCAATGTCGCGCTGAAGATGTTCAATTCTTACTCCAACCGAAAAAGCTTTTGGTTCAACACGAAAACCACGTCGGCTCAGCATGCGGTATGTATCTCGCGCGCTGTGTCCCGGTGCCATTACAAGTGCGCCGCAGGCAATGTCGCCGCATGTCGTGTGTGCAAGCAAGCCGTCAGGGCGCTGCTCGATATCATCAAGCCGGCAATTAAATATAACGCGACCGCCACGGCCCTCTATTTCATCGAGCAGGCTTTGCGTCACATAACGCAACACATCCGTTCCAACATGAGGCTTTGCGCGTGTTAATACTTGCGGTGGAGCGCCATGCTCTGCCAGCGTATGTAATACAAAGGAGCAGCGTGAGTCATTTATTCTCGTTACCAGCTTGCCATCGGAAAATGTTCCGGCGCCACCAGCCCCGAACTGAATATTTGACTCACAATTGAGCTTTTGATATCTGTTAAAGCGTTCAACCGCCGCCACTCGATCGCTTACACATCCGCCTCTGTCGATCACAATGGGTGAATAACCATTTCGCGCCAGAAGCAGCCCGCAGAACATACCCGCCGGGCCTGTGCCAACAACAAGCGGTGAAGCCGACAGTCGCTCCGTCCCATACACAACATCGATCTTTGGCTCAATATATTCACGCCCGCCGATCGACTTGAGATCATCACCATGTGGCAGCATGCTGCCCTCGACCAAAACCGAGCATACCATCCTGATATTATCACGGTGGCGAGCATCAAAAGCTCGACGATAGATCTCATACTTCAATCTAACAGTGTCGTTATTGAATCCGCGAAGCCTTGCTGATGCCTCCATAAATGCCTGATCGTCCGACGCGTTGAACGGCAGATTAATACCATCAAGCACTATTCTGCTGATTTCTACCATCAATAAATCCTCTCAATGTCAATTGAAACTCCGCGTTCCGAATCAACCACAGATACGCCCTCTGGCAGGTCAAATCTACTGATATGCAATATCAACGGCTGTCCTACCTGAATATCTCCGTCGTTGACAGTATATACATACAGCTCGTCTATACCGTTCACCAGCTGAGGATCACCAACTATCGTCACCTCCGACGGATGCAAGCTGACGTTGTAATTCGAGCTTACGCCATTTGTAAACCTGATTTTCAGCGGAACTTTTTTATTTGTTGTCACCTTGACGGCTACCTTGATTTCGGAAACATTGCATTTGACATAAGGATTGGAAATCTGCATGCCGTATTCATCAAACAGCCCCACCGTACCGACCAGGCTCAAGCTTTTGTCGATTACCCCGGCATTAAATGATACTGCGGCATACGCAACCGTGTCAAGAACCGATGCAGGACCGCTGATAACCACTGTTTCGTGATCCGGCTGCGGCTCTCCGAGAGAATACTCGGCACTGAGCACATAGTCAAGCTTCACCTTGACATCTACCGTTCGACTTGTATTAACATCAACATTAACAGCTATCTGGCTCGGCTCTATAGAGACCAGCGTCGAATTCTTCGGCAGTTCAACCTGTACCGGGAGGTTATAATGCCCGGTTTCGGTTATCTGGCTAACGTCAACATACACCCTAACGTCATCTGCAGTCAGCGAGCTAATATCGCCGCGCTTGCCGGCAAGTGTAACCGTAACAGAACGATCATAGCCCTCGATCACGGACATATTTGCTGAGCTGAGCGAGGAAGCTCCCTGAATAGAAACGTTTACTCCAGACAGACTTTGCTCAAAACCGGTTTTCTCGGTATTCATAACGTATAGCCACATTGAAACAGCCAGTAGCAGACACATTGCAAATGCCCACCTGTCCCCACGTGACCCGCGCTTGCCAGTCAGCCAATCACGAACGACCTCCGCATAGCTCTTAATCAATTCAGCAGCTTGCGTCCATAAATTTCCGCGCAGGCGCTTTGCAACATTTGCGTCGTCAAGCTGCTCCTCGCGGCGTAGAGGTTCGTTATTATTCCTGTTCGCCATCATCTATGTCTCCTGCGTCGTTATTTAACGTTTGATGAGTGCGTGCCATACGCTGACCGTTGTGGGACAGCAGTCGCAGCAGCTCGTGCTTAAGAGTATTGTAATTATAATTGCGAGTGATCACTCCCTCACAAGCGATGGATATAATGCCAGTCTCCTCCGAAACAACGACCACCACTGCGTCGCTCACCTCACTGATGCCGATCGCTGCGCGATGCCGCGTACCCATGCTGTTATCGATATTTTCAGCAGCCGTCAGCGGCAATACGCAGCCTGCGGCATATATCTGCATGTCACGAATTACTACCGCGCCATCGTGGAACGGAGCTTTGTCGTAAAAAATATTCTGGAGCAATCTTGACGAAAGCTTTGCACATATCTCATTCGACGGCTTAATATATTCGCCAAGCTTGACCGATCGTTCCAGGACGATCAAAGCGCCGGTCTTATACAACGACATATCGCAAGCAGCCTCGCAAATGGAGTCGATCCCGGCAGTCATAGCAGCCATATCTCGTGCATCATTCGAGCCAATACTGCGAAGGCCCGAGAGAGGCGTATTACCCACGCGCTCAAGAGCAGCGCGCAACTCAGGCTGAAACACGATGATGATGGCTATCATACCGACCTGATAGAAGTTCTGGAGGATAAATTTAATTGCGTGCATCTGAAAGGCCGTGCTCACCACCAACAGCGCAATAATCACAAACAGTCCTGACATGAGCTTTCCTGCGCGCCGATTTTTGACAAAATGATAAAGCGCAAAAAACAGGAGTGCGAGCAAAAGAATATCTAACAGGTCAACAAACCTAATATCAGCGATGGGGGAAAAAATATAATCCCGCAGATCGTTCCAAACGGCAACGAATATATTATCTGAATTCATATTCGACATACCTCCGACAAACACGGCCAAATAAATAAAGGTGATTAAGATATTATAACACACAACCATCGAAATTTCAAATGTTTTGGCTCATTGTTTACTAAATGTTTATATTTTATTTATATATCATCCACGCACCGCCTCCGACGTTTCCTAATGGCCGGATATTTAGTATTCTCAATAAGGCAAATTATAAACAGAGCGACGAAATGTATTGATTTAACGATTCAAATGTGTTATAATACTTACTGTTGAACAATTCCAAGGTATAGGAGTGTGATATCATGAATTTCAGCATTGATCTTCCGGTCAGACTGATATCGGGCCGAGGCTGCCTGACCCAAAACAGCCAATCGCTCATTTTGGGCAAGCGTGCCATTATCGTTTGCGGTGGCCACGGTGCAGCCGTAAGCGGCGCACTTGATGACGTCTGCCGCATATTGGAGGCAACGCAGGTTGAATATCTGATTTTTGACCGCATCACCGAAAATCCCCCGCTCGCAACCTGCTTTGACGGCGGTCAGGCGGCACACGCCTTCAGCGCCGATTTTGTGATTGGCATTGGCGGCGGCTCCTCACTCGACGCAGCCAAGGCTATTGCTGCTTTTGCAGCCAATCCGGCCATCGAACCCGAGCAGCTGTTTGACGCGACCGCCATAGAGCGGTCTCCGCTCCCGCTCGCTCTCATTCCAACCACTGCCGGCACCGGCAGTGAGGCTAATCCCTATGCTGTCTTGACGCTGCCGGACGGCGTTCGCAAGCGCTCCTTTGTGCATCGTGGGGTATGGGCAAAAGTATCCTTCCTCGACCCCGGCTACACCAATTCCCTACCGCATCGCAGCACAATCTCATGTGCGCTGGATGCATTTGCCCACGGGCTGGAATCATATCTGTCACCAAAATCGACAGAACTATCCGCAATGATGGCCATGTACGCCATGCGCGGCATTTGGGACGTGCTGACGCGCTACCCCGAGCACTTTGACGACAACATGCGTGAGACGCTGCTTTATTGCTCCTGCGCTGCCGGCATCGCCATCAGCGTAACCGGCACCGGCTTCCCGCACCCGCTGGGCTACCCCCTCACGCTGATTGACGGTATTCCCCACGGCGCCGCCTGCGCTGCATTTGACGGTGATTACATCGAATATAACGAACGTACAGAGCTTGGCCAGCAGAAAATGCAGCAGATCTACACCGCGCTTGGCACGACCTCGCGCATCATGAAGGAATATCTCCCCGCTCTATCCGAGGTTGAGCTCGAGATGACCGAGCAGGACATTGCCGAGCGGATCGAGCTTATCTGCAACGCCAAAAATTATTCGAACAGCCCGTATGTGATCACAAAAGGCGAAATGATAGAGATATATCGCAAGCATTTCTTAAAAACGGAACAGAAAGGTAGGCATAAACATGCTTGAGCAATTAAAAAAAGAGGTCTATGAGGCCAACATGCAGCTGGTGGAACACGGACTTGTCATATTTACCTGGGGCAACGTCAGTGGCATCGACCGCGAAAGCGGGCTCGTCGTAATCAAGCCCTCGGGCGTTGAATACGATAAAATGACGCCTGATGATATGGTGGTCGTCGATCTCGACGGCAACGTCGTCGAGGGCAGGCTCAAGCCCTCCTCCGATACACCGACCCATGTCGAGCTTTATCGTGCATTCCCGGGCATTGGCGGCGTCACGCACACACATTCGCTTTACGCCACCTCATTTGCGCAGGCCGGCCGCGGCGTCGAGCCATACGGCACCACCCACGCCGATTATTTTGGCGGCGCTGTCCCCTGCACCCGCAAAATGACACCAGATGAAATCGAGCGCGATTACGAAAAAAACACCGGGCTTGTTATTGCCGAAACATTCACCGGCAAGAATGATCCCGAGCGCATACACGGCGTCCTCGTCTGCTCGCATGGACCGTTCACATGGGGCAGTACAGCCGCAAAGTCCGTCGAGACCGCGGTCGTGCTTGAAAACATATCCCAGATGGCTATGAACACTGAGCTCATAAGAGCCTCGATCAACGTTGCCCCGACAACCAACATGCAGCAAGTGCTGCTCGATAAGCACTTTAACCGCAAGCATGGCCCCGGCGCCTACTACGGTCAAAACTGACATCACATATCAACAAATCAACTGCGCAAAAAGCATAACTCCCACAAAATGAGACACGTGTTCTCGTTTTGCGGGAGCCTTTTAATTATTTGTTAGGCACGTAAACGCGCACATGGCAGGCCGCCTGCGAATAAATCTCCGATATATCCGACTTGGGACTGCTCGCTATATTCCAAGTAACATATTTGCAGCTATCAAGGAATTTGTCTGTCAGCACAAACACGCCGGAGGATATCATGCCCGGACGCGAACCGCCGTACTTCTTATTCGCCTCCGGGAATATCTCAAGCCTGAATTGCCAGCCCTCGTCACAGATGAACACGGAGCCGGCCGGGATATCACTAATGCCGTGCATCTTAGCTGTGCAGACATTCTGATGAAACGTACTGTTAGTAGACTTTGGACGAGTGATGGAGGTACTCTTGGTGCAATACCAGTAAGCATTCTCAAGATGCTCCCATTCATAAAGTCGATACTGAGTCAAATCTATGCCGCGTGCGGCCGCAGCATTCTTATCCACCTCGAAAAATCCGCCGGAACCAGCTCGACGTTGGGATCATCCTGCTTGATGCCCTCACCGCGATTCCCCTCGGTTATCTTGGACTGTGTCACCTGCTCCGGGGCACTGATGGCATTCGCCACCGACTCACGCGCTACTGAAAGCATGTCGTCAGATATCTTGGCCGGGGATGGATTGTAATCGACCACCTCCGGCGCGAGGCCGGTCAGCGCGCAGAACCAGGTCAACCCGCCTATGTAGCGACCAATATTATAGTCAAGATGGTATCCATCGCGCGTCAGCGTGTCACCGAGGAAGGAGGTGCGCGCATTCTGAACCGAGGTCATACAGGGGATGATCAACGCAAAGCGCTTCTCGGGCTTGATGCACTCGTTAACGCAGTTGATTATCATGTTATACATCTTTTGCTGGTCGCTGCCATAATTCGGGAATGAAGCGTGTGTACTATCCTGCTGATATGCCCATGTCATATTCCAGATAAATGTCGCATCCGGCGCCAACGCATCAACAAAATCAAGAAGTTCGGTCAGCGTGCTACCGTATGTCGAGGCCAGCCCGCAGGTCTTGGAGGTCTGCTGGAAGCTAATGTAATCCCATTCTTCATCGTTGACAGCCTCGGTCAGCGTATAGTTTTTAGTCGAGCTCCAGATGCCAGTCGTATTTTTGTAATAATTGTATTCCCTGCTGTTGTTCTTGGCAAACGTAAGATGCTGCTTCAGGCTACAGCCGGCATAGTACAAATTACCGAGCACTATTTCCTCAACTCCTCCGCTTTGCAGTATCTGATACAGATATTGCATGCAGTCGGTAGAAAAGCTGTTGCCAATAGCCAGTATTTTAAGTGAGTGCGGCGCGGTAGGCGTAACAGTCGAGCCAACGTCAGTCGTTGTAGACACATCTGTAACGGGTGGCACCGTTGTGGTGCCCGGTGTTGTGGTAGTACTCGGTGTTGTAGTAGTGTCGGCACCACCGGAGACTGATGTGCCGCATGAAGCAAGCATTCCAGCAAACATAAGCATGGCAAGTACAAATGAAATACAGCGTTTTGTCATTTTGGCAGCTGATACAGGACGTATTCAGTAGTGCGGCATTGGAATTCATAGTGCAGGATGCACAGCCGTTAAATTTACGCCGCTGTATTTTTCCTTTCGTTATAGGTATTTTTATGATATCACATCGAACCGGATCTGTCAACTGTTTCTTTCTCGGCCCCCCAGTGCAGCCCCTGCATAGATGACCGCTCAAAGAGCAGCTTGTCGATATCATTGATGACTGTCGTTTTGCGGCGGCTCCACTCCGGCGCCAATAGCGAGTCTGGTGCGCCGTCTCCGGTAAGACGGGCGATAACAGTGTCCGGCGGTAGTAGCTCCAGCGTATCCGCCACCAAACGTATATATCTTTCACGCTCAAGCGGCTGATAATCGCCCGACAGATACATGTCCCCCAGCGCCGTTCCGCGCAGCACATAAAGCAAGTGCAGCTTGACCTGCTCAGGCTCAAGCTGCGCGACCCGACGCGCCGTCTCAAGCATCATGCCATCGTCCTCAGCGGGCAGGCCGAGGATGGTGTGCACGCAGCTGCTGATCTGTCCGCCAGCCTCGCGCAGACGATAAAAGCCGTCCAAGAACTGCGCCCAGGTATGACCGCGATTTATGAGTGTCGCGGTGCTGTCGTGCGACGACTGAAGACCCAGCTCAACGGTCAGTACAGTTCGTTCCGAAAGCTCCGCCAAATATTTTACCGTGTCAGGCTCCAGGCAATCGGCGCGAGTTGCAATATTAAGCCCCACTACGCCCGGAAAGCACAGCGCCTGCTCGAGCTTGTCGCGTAGGGTAGGCAGCGGCGCATATGTGTTTGTGTGCGCTTGAAAATATGCAATATAGCTTTTGGTATCCCACTTTGACGCGATCCGTGTCGCCCCATCCGCCAGCTGCTGCTCAACAGACAGCCTCGGGGGACCGGCAAAATCGCCGCTCCCCCGAGCTGAGCAGTATATACAGCCACCCGTACCACATCTGCCGTCGATATTCGGGCACGTGAAGCCAGCGTCTATCGGCAGCTTTGCCACCTTACTGCCAAATGTACGACGAATGTAATAATCATAGGTGTAATAGCGCTTATTTGAGTCACTATTCTTAAATGGATTGCTGTTTTTCTGCGTTGTTTTCATATTTGTGATGTGATATTAGCATCCTTCACAAGCTTTTCAATGGCCGCCAGCTTGACGCACACACTAAAGACGTGCATGGCGATAAGCAGCTCCTCGTCAGACGGATACGTTGGCGCGATACGGATATGGCTGTCATGCTCATCGCGACGGTAGGGGTAGGCGGCGCCGGCAGCCGTCATTTTCACGCCGGCAGCCTCTGCCAGCTCATATGCACGCTTTGCACAGCCGTCCATCGTGTAAAGGCTGACAAAATATCCACCACGCGGATCGTTCCAGTGGGCGGCACCGGTGTCGCCCATTTCCTCGGTCAGCACACGCTGGACTATCTCAAACTTGGGGCGAATGACCGACGCCAAAAGCTTCATATGCTCTCGCATATTCTCCGCCGTACGGAAATAGCGCACATGACGTATCTGATTTATCTTATCGAAGCCTATCGTCTGCACGCCCATAATTGACTTTATCTGCTCCAAATTATGCTCCGACGCCGCAAGTATTGCCACACCAGAGCCCGGGAATGAGATTTTTGAGGTCGAAGCAAAGTAAAACACCGAGTCCTCTGTTCCATGACGGCGGCAGGCCTCGAAAATATCCGCCAGACGGTCGCGGTGCTCATCGTCATCATAAAGGTCGTGGACTGCATAGGCGTTATCCCAAAAGATCCTGAAATCAGGTGATGCCGGGCGCAACGAGGCGAAGCGTTCGACTGTCTCATCCGAATATGTGTAGCCGTCGGGATTGGAGTATTTGGGACAGCACCAGATACCGCGTATCGTATCGTCGTTCTCCACCAGCTGCTCGACCATGTCCATGTCAGGCCCTGTCGGTGACATCGGAACATTGATCATTTCAATGCCCAGCGACTCGCATATTGCAAAATGGCGATCGTAGCCGGGCACCGGACACAAAAAGCGATTTTTTTCATTCTTGACCCACGGCCCATTGCCGCCTGCGACACCGTAAAGCATCGCGCGCGCCATTTCGTCGTACATAATGTTCAGCGACGAATTGCCGCAGACCATTATCATGTTCTTATCTATACCAAGCAGATCCGAAAACAGCTTTTTAGCCTCCGGCACGCCGTCAAGCAGACCGTAGTTGCGATAATCATAGCCGGTTTCCGAACGGCAGTCGGACGCCTCGGAAATGCAGTCCAGCATGCCTGTGAGCATGTCAAGCTGCTTCTGCCCCGGCTTGCCACGCGATAGATCCAGCGTCAGATTCATGCGCTTGTAGTCGTCATACCGACGCTTCAGCTGTTGTTGCTCCGCGGCCAGCTGAGGGCCGCTCATTGACCTGTATTTCAAAATAAACCTCCGTAAAGCGAACCAATCGTTAATAAGGTAGCGACCCACAGTCGCTGAGTGGTATTATACCACACCCGTGCACAAAAATCAATACATTTTTGCAACTTTTATTTTAATTGTCTGCATTTTTAGAGGATATTTCACGCCAAAACTCGATTATATCGGCATTTAGTGAAGCCGGTTGATTATAATACTTCATTCCCTGCCAGTGCTCGGGGTACATTGCCTTGTACTGATCTGTCGCATATCGATCGTCGATCAACACCACAACACCGCTGTCCGTGTTCGAGCGGATCACGCGCCCCGCCGCCTGAAGCACATTGTTCATGCCGGGGTATGTATAAGCATAGTCGTATCCCGATTCACGTGTGAGCTGAAAATAATCGCGCATTATGTTGCGCTCACCCGACAGTCCCGGAATACCGACACCAACTATCACCGCGCCGATAAGGCAACGTCCCGGTAGGTCGACGCCCTCGGAAAAGCTGCCGCCCAGCACACAAAATCCGACACGCATGGCACCGTCGTCCAGACGAAACTGCGCCAAAAACTCTTCTCTGTCCGCGCGACTCATACCGCGTGTCTGCTCAAGCAAGCACACGCGCGGAAACCGTTTTCCAAACAGCTCCGCCGCGCGGTGCATATAGTCGTATGACGGGAAATAGACCATGTAATTGCCCCGCTTGGCGCTGACAGTGGCTGCGATATAGCTGACCGTCCGCGCCAGACTGCGTTCACGATCCTCGAAGCGGGTGCTTATGTCGGTCACAGCACCCAAAAACAGCCGATTCTCGTCATATGGTGAGCGCAACGCCAAATTTACAGCGTCCCTGCCGCCGCCCAAGATATCGTTAAAATAATCAGGTGGCGTCAACGTTGCGGAAAACAGCACCACGCTTTGAAAACGCTGCATTCTGGCATCCAACACCGCTGAAGGATCAATGCAGAGCAACTGCACATCAACGCGGTCGCCCTCAAACTGGCAATAAACATTTGAGCTCTCGCCGCACAACTCGGTGGCTACGAGATATCGACGCAGCGCACGGTAAAGCCGCGCCATCGAGGCATAGCCCGGCTGCTCAGCGCCGGTAACAAGCCGCCGTCCGAGATCGCGACACAGCAGCATGGTGTGAGCGTCAAACGAAGCGTCCCGTTCGCGGCTGATGTAAAAGCCGCGCTTAACGCCATCATCGCCGCGGACCGTATTCTCAGCGCACAGCCTACGCAACGTATCGAAATCGGCCAGCATCTCATCGAGCGACGCTGTAAGCTCAGGCAGCATGGACTCGATCTGCCCATGCAGCTCCCTCACCTCGGTATTGACAAGGCGTGCGGACAGCATATCCCTCGCACGGTCGGCCAGATTATGCGCCTCGTCGACCAACAAAATATATCTGCCGTCGTCGCCCTGCTCGCTGAAAAATCGCTGCAAAAACACCAGCGGGTCAAAGACATAGTTATAATCTGCTATCACAAGCTCGCAATATTCCGCCAGCGACAGTGACAGCTCATACGGACACACCCCATACTTAGCCGCCATGCTGCGCATGATCCCCGCCTCATAGCCGTTCTGCAACGATAGCAGCTCGTTCACCGCGGCTCGCATGGCGTCCTCCGAGGCTGACGCCGCACGGCAGTGACTGACGTCACAGCGACCGGCCGTTATGTGCTCACGGTGCAGACATATCTGCTCCTTGGCAGACAGCACAACCGTTCGCAGGCAGGCGCCGCCTCGGAACAGTATTCCTGCGGTCTTGTAGGCCTCGCGCTGCGTGCTGGTCTTGGCGGTAATGTAAAAAATTTTGTCGCACCCACCCTGCCCTAAATATTTCACTGCGGGATAGAGCGCGGAAATAGTCTTGCCTATGCCGGTCGGCGCCTGAATGAACAGTCGCTTGCCATGGCGCATGCTGTCATAGCATTCGCTCATCATCAGCCGCTGACCCGTGCGCAACGAGGCATACGGCAGCTTGACCTGTGCCGCTGACGGCAATATCTGCTGCGCGCGGCGGCAAAGCATGTCAGCAGCACCGCAAAGCGGCGTAATACGCCGCAAAAAATATTTTTCCAGTGCCGCACGTGAGCGCACAGCATCGACGCACTGCTGCACATCGCCGTCATCGCCGATGCGCAGCATTTTTATGCCGGCGCTGTTGGCTCCGGTTTGTATACAAAGGAGGAAGGCGGCAAGCAGTGCGTGCTCAGACGGTGACATTGCAGTATCTGCTTTAGCGCTGACATTAACGTCACAAATACACTGTTCCGAGGTATAATCGGACCCTATTAACGTATACGTGATGCCTTCGCGTTCATATTTCACGCGCCACGTAGTGAGTGACAGCCCCGCGAGATCGGCCATACGGCTGCGCTCGGCATTGTCTCCGCGCACGCAAAGCTCGGAAATATTCAGTGCCACTGTGTCTGTAAACTTGTCGTACCGCATAGCTTCCCTCCATGTAGAATACACAATATCATACCATATTTCGACGGGTTAGTCAATCCCGCACGTGCGTATTTTCCATTATTTTAGGGGTTACATTTATCCGTCTGTAGGCTTATAATTATTAGTAAGAGCAAGCGCGGCCGTGCCGCGTAATTTTTCACCGAAAGGCAAGGTTTTTTACAATGGAGCTCATACTCATAAATGACTCAAAGCTTAAAATAATGCTCACCCGCGAGGACATGACGCGATACGAGCTTGACTGCGCCAGCGCCGATTATGACAACACCGAAACGCGCCGCGCCTTCTGGAGCATTCTTGACGAGGCCAAGCACCGAACCGGCTTTGATGCAGCCCGCGACAAGGTCTTCATCCAGCTTTACCCATCACGCGAAGGCGGATGCGAGATGTTCGTCACCAAGGTCGGGCTGATAAATGAAGGCGAGCAGCGCGGCCGATCGTCCAAAAAGGCGTCTCAGCGACCCGCGGTGGCAGGCCAGCTCGCTGAGTTAGCATTTTGCTTTGGCTGCCTTGACGAGCTGCTGGAATGCTGTCGCCTGCTGTCAAATCTGCATCCCCTATCCTCAGCATATGCAGGTGAGGGGGGCGAATGGTATTTATTTTTGTCGCCACAGGGGGATGAGGATAGCCTTCTCGCCAAATGTGTGCTAAACGAGTTTGGCAGAGCCGTCGATGCCGAGCGGCTGAGGCTGTACATATCGGAGCACGGGCACCGAATTATATCCGACATCGCCATATCACAGCTGTCAGCACTTTGAAAATATTTTTAGTCACTCTATTGAAAAGCCGGCGAACATCTGCTATAATTAGCATTAGCCCGCCGCAACAACTGCGCCGGGTGAATCATTAATGTGTCACGGAGCTTTTTATGGACAAATTGGAACAGCTGCGCGAAAAATGCCAAAGCTGCAACGCATGCCCGCTTGGTCAAACACGCACAAATCTTGTCTTTGGCGTTGGGAACCCCGAGGCCGAGCTTATGTTTGTCGGTGAGGCGCCCGGCGAACAGGAGGATAAGACCGGTACTCCATTTGTTGGCCGCGCAGGACAGCTGCTGGATCGCTTTCTTTTCGCCGTTGACATCGACCGCAGCGATGTTTACATAGCCAATATTCTCAAGTGCCGCCCCCCCAAAAATCGCGATCCCCTGCCGGCCGAGGAAGACGCCTGCATGGGATATCTGCGTGAGCAGGTGCGCATTATTCGTCCTAAGATCATCGTCTGCCTCGGCAGGATCGCCGCCATGCGATTGATAAAGCCGGATTATAAGATCACCCGGGAGCACGGCCAATGGGTCGAGCGCGGCAGCTTTTTGATGACAGCCGTCTACCACCCTGCCGCGCTTTTGCGCGATCCACGTAAAAATGAGGATATGCTGCGTGATATGAAGGCGATACGTCAAAAGCTGGATGAACTCAAATAAACCACCATCCCCCTACCCGAAAGCCTGCGCTGGAGCTCTCAGCGCAGGCTTTTTATCTGTCTTATAACTATTGACTCGAGGCATCACGCTTTTTTACGCGCAGCAGCATTGACAGCAGCGCGCGTCCATCAAATGGCACGAGCGGATAAAGATAGCTTCGACTGCCGTCGACAGTCTTGTTAATGATTATCAACACCGCAGCCAGCAGCATGCCGCCAACATAGCCCCAAATGCCGAACAGCGCGGTCAATATCAGCGTAATGATGCGCAAAAACTTGAAGGCATAGCCCAGCTCATAATTCCGCTGAGTAAAGTTGGCAATGGCAACAAAGGCCATATAAAGTATAACCTCGGGGATCAGCCAGCCTATGCTGACAGCGAAATCACCAAGTATAAGTCCTCCAACCACAGACAGCGAATTCGACAGCATGTCCGGCGTGTTCATCGAGGCCATCCTCAGTCCATCGATTATAAACTCCACCAAGAGAAGCTGAAGCAATATGGGCAGCCGCCCCGTGTCAGCGGGGATGATAAACTCAAGCCAGCCCGGCACCACCTCAGGCATGCTTATAAGCAGATACCAGGTCGGTATCAACACCAGCGTCAGCCAAAATACCAGGTGGCGAACGATGCGAAGGTATGATCCCGTCAACGGTGGGAAATAATAGTCGTTGGTCTCCTGTAAAAAATCAAATATGCTGGTTGGAAGTATCATGACCTCGGGCGCGTTGTCGCACAGCACCAGCACGCTACCCTCGTACAACTGCGCCACTGCAGTGTCAGGGCGCCCGGTATAGCGTATCTTTGGAAAAGGATCGTACCAGCGCGAGCGGATAAGGCATTCCGCCAGCGATTGCTGTCCCATGCTCAGCGACGTCGTTTGTATAGCGGCCAGCTGCCCCTTCAGACGCTTGACATAACGCTCATCCGCCACGCCACGCATATAGCAGACCACCACGTCCGTCCGCGATGACGTGCCTATGCTCATATAGCTCATAACCAGCCCCGTGTCCCGCACACGGCGACGTATGAGCGCCGTGTTGGATATCAGCGTTTCAACAAAGCCGTCGCGCGAGCCGCGCATAACACGGTCATCCTCAGGCTCTGCGGTCTCACGCGCCGGGTATGAGCGCGAATCAATAACTATCCCCCAGTCACCGAAGCAGCTACCCAGCATCAGCGACGCACCCGATAGCACCATGTGCAGCATGGTCTGCGCGTTTTGCGTCGCCTCGACCTCAACATGGGGAAGCCGCTCATCAGTGAAACGCCGCGCAACTTCGTCGCCGCAGCCAAGGCTATCCAGCGACAGCAGATATATCATCAGCTTCTGCATCACGGTGTCCTTGACAAAGCCGTCGATGTAGTATATCGTTATCTCGTCCTGCCCCACCGTAAGCTTTTTCTTGAGCATGTCAAAATTCTCGCCCACGCCAAGCTCCCGATCAAGCAGCGCGATATTCTGCTCATAATTGTTTGTCAGTTTGGTTATCATTGGCCTTCTCTTTTCGTTTATTCAGCATTAGTTTGCGCCGAACGCGGCACAGCATACTGACAAATCGCTGGAAGGTGTGGAAGCCTTATGTCAGACTGTCAAATAACAAAATATTGTGGAATACCGTCGATGTACTCCTGCGTGACCTCACCACGAATGAGCGGCAATAGGTATTCGACACATTCATCAGTGACATTATTGCCTTGCGGATTGATAAAGCGGCTGTCAACCGTCCTTATCTTGTTGGCAATGCTGCAAACATCTTCATGAGATATACGCACAGAGTATGGCTTATTAGACACTCTCTCGAGCGTTATCATTCGGCACGTCAGCCCGGCCACAGCAGCGCGCACTGCCTCAACGCCAACGCGCACTGCCTCATCGATATCCGTTGCAGATGCAATATGACCGGCGCAGCGCTGCGGAATATTGAGCTCAACCGACCGCACCTTGCAGCCCAGCTCCTCACGCACGGCAATTTCGAGCACCTTGCCGGTCCCCGACAGTGCCTTATGCCCGAAAACATCGACCGCGCCACTGCTCACCGTCTCGCAGACGTATTTTCCACTGCGAAAATGTATCCCCTCGGACACTGCGACCACAACATTGGGATGATCCTCAAGCAGCGTCCTCAGATCCTCGAAGAACTCAGTCATGCTGAAATTGCGTTCCGGCAGATACACCAGATCCGGCCCACATCCGCTCACAGCGCGTCCCAGCGCCGACGCTGCCGTCAGCCAGCCGGAATCGCGCCCCATGATCTCAACGATCGTGACTGCCTTGTTGGTATAAACGGCGCAGTCGTGCAATATCTCCTGCATGGTGACTGCGATATATTTGGCAGCCGAACCGTAGCCGGGGGTGTGGTCGGTGACGACCAGATCATTGTCAATGGTCTTGGGCACGCCGATCACGCACATCTCATAGTCGTGCGCCTGCGTATATTTTGACAGCTTGGCAACAGTGTCCATCGAATCATTGCCACCGATGTAAAAGAAGTAACGTATATCGTATTTTTTGAATATTTCAAGCAGGCGCGGGAAGATCGGAGTGTCCTGATCGGGATCCGGCAGCTTATTGCGGCAGGATCCGAGCGCTGCTGCTGGCGTGCGTTCAAGCGCGGCTATTTTAGACTCGTCGTCAAAGATTGAGCCCAGCTCCACGAGTCGTTCCTCGAGCAGTCCCTCGACCCCGTTGCGCATGCCGTACAGCTTTTTGATGCTGCCGTCATTATATTGCCCAAGAACACCTCTTATCACGCCTGCTAACGTCGCGTTTATTGCCGCTGTCGGGCCTCCTGATTGCCCCACGACCGCGTTGCCGATCAATTTTTTCACGCCCCTGTACCTCGTTTCATATTTATTCGATCTATACGCTAATATTGTACCACTCCACGCCATCATTGTCAAGCCACAGTGCCGCGCGGCGCCGTTTTTTTACCATAAGACATGCTTTTAGCAGCATATAGTGTTTTATGGGCGGCGTCAATCATACGACGCTGCAAATCCAAAGGAGGCCATACATGTACACCTATATTATCTCGCTAATCTCGCATATGCTCGGCGCCATTCTCAGCGTTGGAAACCCCAGCTCCTTTCCGCCGCCACTCTCGGCCGCAGACGAGGCCGCTTGCTTCGAGCGCATGCGTTCAGGCGATAGTGAGGCGCGTCAGCTGCTGATACTGCACAATCTTCGTCTGGTGGCGCACATCGTGCGCAAGTATTATTCCGGCAGCCGAGCGCAGGAGGATCTCATATCAGTCGGCTCGATAGGCCTGGTCAAGGCCGTCGATAGCTTCGACAGCACCAAAACCACGAAATTTGCTACATATGCGGCTAAGTGTATTCAAAATGCTATCCTATCATGACGGCTCGTTTCGGAGCATACGGAGAAAGTCAAGCTCTTTGCGTGGAACTTCTGTTTTCCGACGGGAGTATGATTTCGATTGACACGATTGCCGTAGGAAATGAGGTTGCTGACAATATGTATCAGCGTTCTGAACTTGATTATCTTATCTACAACGCACCGCTTGATTATGCAGACCTTATATTGAACGGAGACCCCGAAACATATCTGAAAACAGTAACGGAATATAAGCCATTGGACTAAAACAAAAAACAGGTAAGGCAGATCACCATAAACGGGTGTCTGCCTTGCCTGTTTCTGTTCATCAGAGGCGGTTATTTCTTTTTATCTTCCTCGCAACCGTCAAGAATGGTTTGTGCGATTGCGTCAATCAATTTTAGTTTTTGCTCAGTGGGGCAATTCAGCTTTTCGATGTACTGCGCCACATATTCAGCGTGGAACTTTGCCACACGAGCATCGAATAATGCCTGCTTTTCGGGCGTTTCGGGATAATGGACGATTATTTCTATAGCTGTTCCCCCTTTCATGGGCTACAAGATATTTCAGTTTATGCGGATAGGCTTGTCTGATATGA
>CAYXBY010000029.1:0-21187 GCA_964463325.1 uncultured Lachnospiraceae bacterium
CGCGGGTCCAGCGCCGCGTGGCGCTGGTCGCCGCCCGCAGGCGGCGAAAGCCCCCCAACAAGAAAATAAAATATCCCCCTCTCCCTGGGTGGGGAGAGGGGGGAGGGCGCTGAAGTATGCAATACTTCGCTCATTCGGAGACTTACTTTATCATCGCCGTCAGCGTCGGCAGCGCGGCTTCGAGCGCTGCGTCGATCTTCTCGACGCTCTGACCGCCCGCCTGCGCGTTGTCGGGACGTCCGCCGCCGCGTCCGTCCGCAACGGCTGCCACAGCACCGACCAGCTTGCCGGCATGTGCGCCGGCAGCGACTGCATCCTTGCCGGCTGCGGCCAGGAAGTTCAGCTTGCCATCCGTGTTGATGGCCAAAACCGCGACCACATCGGCGCAATCTGCCTTGATGGCCTCAGCCAGCGAACGTGCAACGTCCAGCTGCATGCCGTCAAAGCGGGCAGTGGCCAGCTTGACAGACTTGACCTGCACCGCGCCGGCCAGTATGGCGTCAAGCTTGGTTGCGGCCAGCTTGGAGTTGAGAACCTCGACCTCCTTCTTGAGGTCGCGCAGCTCGGACTGAAGCGCGGTTGCCTTTTTGGCAACGTCGGCAGTGTTGGGCGCCTTGAGCGCGTGAGCGGTCTCGCTCAGCAGCTTGTCCTTTTCGGCCATCAGCGCCAGCACGCCAAGACCTGTGACCGCCTCAATGCGGCGCACGCCGGCAGCGACTGACGACTCGGACGTTATCTTGAACAGACCGATCTCGCTGGTGCTGCTGCAATGTGTACCGCCGCACAGCTCGGTGGAGAAATCACCCATGCGAACCATGCGCACCACACTGCCGTACTTTTCGTCGAACAGCGCCATAGCGCCCTGCGCACGAGCGGTTTCAATGTCGGTCTCGGTCGTGACAATGCCGTTGGAGACAAGTATATTCATATTCACCATGGCCTCAACTGCGGTCAGCTCCTTTTCGGAGAGCGCAGAGAAGTGGGTGAAGTCAAAGCGGCAGACAGTGTTGCTGACGTACGAGCCGGCCTGCTCGACATGAGCGCCGAGTACGCGACGCAGCGCGGCCTGAAGCAGATGGCAGGCCGAGTGATTGCGCGCGATGGCCTTGCGACGCATGTCGTCGATGTCGGCCATGACGGTGTCGCCAACCGAGAAGCTGCCGTTGACGATAGTGCAAAGGTGGATGTACACGCCGTCCGATTTATGCGTGTCATAGACGTTGAGCAGCTTGCCGTCAGCGTACATCGTGCCGATGTCGCCGACCTGGCCGCCGCCCTCGCCGTAGAATGGGGTGGAATCAAGAACAATGGTGCAGTCGCCCTCGTTAACGGTGTCAACACTGCCCTCGTCGGTCAGAATAGCGAGTATTTTGCCCTCGCTGCGGTAGCTGGTGTAGCCGGTGAAGCTCGTCTTGGGCAGATCGGAGAGCAGCGTCTTGGAGGATTCGCTCCAGCCGCCGACATTTGCGCGGGATTCGCGCGCGCGCGTTTTCTGCGCCAGCATCAGGCGTGCAAATGCCTCTTCATCAATATTCAGCTTGTTCTCAAGCGCTATCTCGCGGGTGAGATCGAGCGGGAAACCGAAGGTGTCGTACAGCTTGAAGGCGTCGTCGCCGGAGATGGTGTCGGAGCCCTTCTCGGCAGCGCCGCGGATGATGTTGGAAAGTATCGCAAGGCCGGCATCGAGTGTAGCATCAAAGCGCTTTTCCTCAATGGACAGCACCTTTTTGATATATTCGGCCTTGACGCCCAGCTCGGGGTAGGCGCTGACGTTCTCGCCGATGGCCACCTCGCACAGCTCAAGCAGGAAGGGGCGGTCAATGCCCAGCAGCTTGCCGTGGCGGCAGGCGCGGCGGATGATGCGGCGCAGCACGTAGCCGCGACCCTCGTTGGAGGGCACGACGCCGTCGCAGATCATGAACATGGCCGACTTGATGTGGTCGGTGCAGACGCGGATGGAGATATCGTTGTCCTTGTTGGCGCCGTAGGTCTTGCCGGATATCTCGCAGACCTTATCAAGTATCTTGCGTATGGTGTCGACCTCGAACATGTTGTCCACGCCCTGCATAACGCAGGCCAGACGCTCAAGACCCATGCCGGTGTCTATGTTTTTGTGTGTCAGCTCGGTGTAATTGCCGTGGCCGTCGTTGTTGAACTGCGAGAAGACGTTGTTCCATATTTCCATATAGCGGTCGCAGTCGCAGCCGGGCTTGCAGTCGGGCGAGCCGCAGCCGTACTTTTCGCCGCGGTCAAAATATATCTCGGAGCAGGGGCCGCAGGGGCCGGAGCCGTGCTCCCAGAAGTTGTCGGCCTTGCCGAGGCGGACGATGTGCTCGGCGGGAACGCCGATCTTGTCCAGCCAAATGTGGTAGGCCTCCTCGTCGTTTTCATAAATGGACGGCCACAGGCGGTCAGCCGGGATCTCCAGCACCTCGGTGAGGAATTCCCACGCCCACGGGATGGCCTCATCCTTAAAATAGTCGCCGAACGAGAAATTGCCCAGCATCTCGAAGAATGTGCCGTGACGCGCGGTGTGACCGACGCGCTCAAGGTCGGGCGTGCGGATGCACTTCTGGCAGGTGGTGACGCGGTTGCGGGGCGGCACCTCCTCGCCGGTGAAATATTTCTTCATGGGCGCCATGCCCGAGTTTATGAGCAGAAGCGACTTATCGTTATGCGGGATAAGAGGGAAGGAGGGCAGACGAAGGTGCCCCTTGGACTCAAAAAATGAGAGGTATTTTTCTCTCAGATCGTTAAGAGAGGTCCATTGCATGGCAGATAACCTTACCTTTCGAGAATAATCATAATAAAATATTATATCATTATATAATTAATATGTCAAGGGGGAATGTTGGACTTGACCAAAAACGGGTGGCGAATATTGTGCAAATGGCTAAATTGATAGGCGGGAGATAGATTTTTGTTGACTTGAGCGCGCAAAAATGCTACAATAATAGTGTCATATTTTTTGAAAGGTAATGGCGACAAACTATGAAAAAACTGTTAGCTTTATTTTTGTGCCTGCTTATGCTGGCGTCATTGCTTATCGGCTGTCAGCAGCCGCCCGATGCGGATGACAGCGGCGATTCATCCTCCGCTGAAGGGGACACGACCCCTGTTGGACAGCCGCTTCCCGAGGATGAGGGAGTGCTTATCGATGTTAGCAAATATGCGATCATTCGCGTCGATTCCCCAACGCCTGCAACACCGCTGCTGACCGCGATAGTCCAGCTCAAAAAGGATATCGATTCGCTGACCAGCAGCAGCATCCGACTCGCATCTGACTGGCTCAAGGACGGCACTCCGGATGATGCCGCCTTCGAGATACTTATCGGCAACACCAACCGCCCGCAAAGCAACGAGGTGCTGTCAACTCTGTCCGGCACCGGATATGTCATCAGACAGGTGGGCAATAAGATAGTCATCGTTGGCACAAATGACGCCATAACCGCCGATGCGGTGGCATATTTCTACAATACCTACGTAGTCCCGAATGCGCAGAGCGGTGGCTTCAAGATACCCGCGCAGCTGGATGTCGTCAAGGATGACTACAAGCTTGTCCAGATGATACAGAACAAAAAGTGCATTTACGATGTCGTATATAACGATGGCCTGGACGCTGTCGCGGACGACAAGGGCAAGGTGGACTATCAGGTTCAGCTGGCCAAGGACATTCGTCAGAAGATCATCGACCTGACCGACGCCAATGTTCGTCTCAAGACCGACTGGGTCAAGCCCGGCACCGAGACCGAGCCGCTTTATGAAATACTGGTCGGCACGACCGAGCGCCCCGAGAGCGAAAAGCTGCGTGCTGAGCTTGGCGTAAATGAGTACGGCTTTAAGCTGATCGGCAATAAGATCGTTATCACCGGCTGGAATGAGCAGTCCATCGGCTTCGCAGTGGATGCCTTCAAAAGCTTTTTGGAGGAATCCGCGGGCACCGCAGCAGATGGCAGTAAAAATATCAGCTTCCTCGGTACCACCACGCTCACAAAGTCATACTCGCGCTGGACGGTCGATATACCCGAATACGAGGGCGGCAAGCTCGAGGGCTGCGTGACCTGCAACAACGATCAGCTGGAGTATTACTACACCGGCACCACGGCCGAGGAATATCGGGCATACCGCCAAAAGCTGGAGAGTGAGGGCTACAAGCTGTACTGCGAGAACGAGATCGCGGGCAACCTTTATGCCACCTACACCACCAACTCGACCATGATACATGTTTATTTTGTCAAGCATAACGGCACCGTCCGCTTGATCACGGGCTCGATGCGCGCAAATGCCAAGCTCCCGACAAACGTCTCGGGCGCACCGACATACGAAAAGATAACCGAGTCCAAGGTGACGCAGATGATGCTGCAATATGACGTCGGCAACTTCGGCATGTGCTACATCATTACGCTGGAGGATGGCAGCTTTATCGTGTTTGACAGCGGCGGATACACCTCTGGCGTTTCGACCGACTACGTTCGCCTCTACAACCTGCTCGACCGACTCAATGAGCGCAAGGACGGCAAGATAGTTATAGCAGCCTGGATCATCACCCACCCGCACTGGGATCACCACGAGGCGTTTTTCCAGATGTGCAAGACCTACGGCAAAAAGCTGACCATAGAGCAGTGCATTGCCAATACGCCGGACAGCACAGTCTACCATAATTCCAACAACCCTGACAGCTTTATGGATAAGGAATTCACAACTGCGGCTTCACAGGTGGGTGGTATGCAGTGGATCAAGCCGCACACCGGCATGAAGTTCTGGGTACGCAACGCCGAGATAGAGGTGCTGTATACGCAGGAGGATCTCTACCCGACGCTGCTCAATACCTTTAACGATTCCTCCATGGTCACCCGCATGACCATCGCCGGACAGACCATAACCTGGCTTGGCGACGTGCAGACCGCCGGCTCGGACGTTATGGTCAACATGTACGGCGATTACCTCAAGAGCGACATAGTTCAGGTGGCGCATCACGGCTCCCCTGGCGCGACACAGTCGCTTTATAAGCTGCTGAGCCCCTCCATCCTGCTGTGGCCGACCTCTGCTAAGAGCTACAGCTCGCAAACGGCCGGCAAGAGCCAGTCGAGCCATTGCGTTGTTGACTATTACATAGCCAAGAATCTCGGCGTTACCGATATTTTCGTCGCCGATGGACACAATGTCTGCCTGCCGCTGCCCTATACACCGGGAAGTGGAAAGGCGATCAATATCGATGTGGCAGCCGGCTGACGGTTGACACAAAGGGCGGGTGTGAAGTGCATGCACTTCACACCCGCCCAAAAATTTAGAGTCCGTTTCTCAAACGGTCAAGCGTGTTTTGCAGGATTATCTCAGCTGAGAGGGAATCTATAACGCTGCGCCGCTTTTTGCCACGCGTGTCGGTTGCGTTGAGGTAGCGCGAGGCCTCGACCGTCGTCAGGCGCTCGTCGACCATGTCGATGGCAACCTCGGGCAGCCGCTCGGCAAGCAGCGAGGCGAATTCACGACAGCGTCCGGCTCGCGGCCCCTCGCTGCCGTTCATATTGACCGGCAGACCGACCACAACCGCCGTAACGCCCAGCTCGCGCGCCCGCTCGGCCACCGCGTCCGCAGTCTTGACTATGCCGCCCGGCGACACATATCCCAGCCCCGAGGCCAGCGAACGCCCGGCGTTCGACACTGCAAGCCCGGTGCGCGTGTCGCCAAAATCGACGGCAAGTATTCTGCCGGATGTTTTTTTAATGTTGTCTATCATGCCGCCGTCACCTCGCGGTGGCGCCCATGTGCGCATTTAGCCAGGTGGCGATGTCGGCCATGACGACCTCACGGTCGACCTCGTTGAGTATCTCGTGCCTATCCTCGGGGTACAGCTTGAGCGTGACGTCGGACATGCCTGCCGCCGTCAGACGGCGGTATATCTGCTCGACTCCGCGGCCATAGTCGCCGACGGGGTCGTCAGCGCCGCTGACCATGAGAACGGGCAGCGTACTCGGCAGCGTCGACGGCCATTTTTTGTCGGAGACGCGCCCCAGCATGTCGAACAGCGTGTAAAAGCCGTCGGCAGTAAAGGTAAAGGTGCAATAAGGGTCGGCAGCGTAGCGAGTTTTGTTGTCACTGTCGCGGGACAGCCAGTCGAGCGACGTCGCGTTGGGTCCGAAATGCTTTTTGTAGGAGCCGAAGGCCAGCGCGTTGATCATGCTCGAGCGGTGGTGCGGTGAGTGCAGCGCGGCGTCGATGCGCGCCAGAAGCTTGGCAAGCGCGGTCGGGTTGCCGGGGCCACCGGTGCCCATGATAATGGCGCCGTCCAGCGCGTCACCGTGCGCCGAGAGATACAGCCGCGCGATAAACGAGCCCATGCTGTGCCCCAGCAGAAAGTGTGGCAGAGCGGGGAAGCGCTGCTTTAGGATGCCTGTCAGTGTAAAAAGATCGGCGACCAGCGCGTCGCCGCCCGCCTGGCGTGGGATAAAGCCGAGGTCGTCCGCGTCCGCGGCGCTGTCGCCGTGGCCGATGTGGTTGTTTCCGGCGACGACAAAGCCCTGAGCGGTGAGATATTCGGCAAGGGTGGCGTAGCGCTCGATGTGCTCGCACATGCCGTGACTTATCTGGAGCACTGCCCGCGCAGGCGTCTCGGGCTCCCAAACACTGTAAGCTATGCGGCTCCGTCCGTCCGCAGAGGCGAAGCTGTCGGTGGTGTATATCACTAAAACATCCTCCTTGTGCTTTTATATGCTTATTGTATCACAATGTGATTCAAAAATCAACATTTTTTATAAGTGATAGTCGCGCTCATGTAAAAAATGGCGGAAATAATGGCTTTTCGGCATTGTGCTGAGCGCCATCCGGCGGCAATTGTTAATTTTCTACGAATGAAGCGTGATTTTTTTTTGAACTCCCTTGCAAACTACGGCGATGTATGGTATACTATGATGCGCCGATATGGTCCCGGTATCGGCCACGACCTTTAATAATAATTTAAGGAGATGTAATAATGAAACACACTATTTTGCGTCTGACCATCGCTGTTCTTGCGCTGATCATGATGCTCACACTGGCGTCCTGTAAGGATGACGGCGGCAACTCGCTGATCGATACCACGACGACGCCCGACACCACCCCTGCCGGTACCACTACTGCACACACACATGCTTATAAGGAGACCGTCTACCCCGCAACCTGCACCGCTGCCGGCTACACCGTGCACCTCTGCGACTGCGGCGATCAGTACGTCGATTCCGCTACACCCATGGCAGCCCATACATATGGCGCATGGGAGACCACCACTGCTCCGACCTGCACTGCTGAGGGCGTTCAGACTCACAAGTGCACCGTTTGCGGCGCTACCGAGACTCAGAAGCTTTCTGCTGCCGGACACAAGTATGTTGACACCGTTGTCGCCCCCACAAAGACAACTCAGGGCTACACCGTGCACACCTGCTCCGTCTGCGGCAACAATTATTCGGACAGCTACACCAACGCTACCGGCTCTCTCGGCCTTGAGTACTCTCAGAATGCTGACGGCACTCTGACCATCGTCGGTATGGGTCAGTGCACTGACACCGATATTATCATTTACTCCACCAACTCCGAGGGCAAGAACGTATCTGCTATCGCCGCCGGCGCATTCGCAGGCAATACCACGGTCAAATCCGTATACCTGCCCGCAAGCATCGTCAGCATTGGCGATGGCGCTTTCGCAGGCTGCACCGCGCTCAAGTCCATCACGGTTGAGGAGAACAACAGCAATTATAAGTCCGTCAACGACGTGCTGTTCAGCAAGGACGGCACTAAGCTGGTGGCTTATCCCGCCGGCAACACCTCCAGCGAGTTTGTGCTGGCCGCTACTATAACCGAGGTTCAGTCCTCTGCCTTTGCCGGCTGCACCAATCTGACTCAGTTCAAGCTGGCTTCCAGCGACAACTCCAAGTTTGCTGTTATCGACGGCGTGCTCTACGCTCAGAGCGCAGGCAAGCTGACGCTGCTCGTCTACCCGGCTGGCAATACACAGACCAGCATTGCTCTGCCCGATGCTACTGTGGCCATCGATAATTACGCTTTCTATGGCGCAACTAAGCTGATGGGCGTAACCTTCAACACCGGCCTTGAGACCATCGGCGCACACGCATTTGATGGCTGCTCCATGCTGAGTGTTGCTGCTCTGCCGGATGGCCTGACCAAGCTGGATAGCTACGCATTCGCAAACTGCGATGGCCTGGTTGGCGTTTCCTTTGGCAAGGAGCTGAAGGCTATCGGCGCACATGCTTTCGAGCACTGCACCGCCCTTAAGGCCGTCATTATCCCCAATACCATGCAGAAGATCGGCGAGTACGCCTTCTATGATTGCGATAGCCTCGCAACTCTGGTAATCGGCTCGGCTGTTGATACCATCGGCGAGAACGCCTTCGTGCTCTGCGATAGCCTGGTGTCCACCAGCCTTGGCAAGGTCTTCATCTACTATGCCGGCGCTAACTACTCCGACAACTGGTGCAAGATCAACGTTCATCCCTCCAACAATGTCGCACTGACCATCTCGGCAACGCTGCTCTACTACAGCGAGACCGAAAAGGGCGGCTGCTGGCATTACGTTGGTAATGTTCCCACCGCTTATTAAAAAGTAAGCTTAATAAGTCAGCTCCCCCGCAGCCGTGGCTGCGGGGGAGCATTTTTATGTCATCCGAGCCGCGCTTGACGGGCGTTATCCCGACCGCCGTCGGCGAAGGCTTTTCTAAAGGTCTACGCCGCCCTTTACGGCTGCCTGCCGCAGGAGCGGTCAAAGGCGGGGTTGCAGGCGTAGAAATTTTTGGCGTCCAGACGATCCTGCGTTATGCGCAGAGCGTCGCCGAAGCGCTGATAGTGAACTATCTCGCGCTCACGCAGAAATTTGATGGGGTCGCGGACGTCGGGATCATCGCAGATGCGCAGAATGTTGTCGTAGGTCGCGCGGGCTTTTTGCTCTGCTGCCAGATCGTCGTGAAGATCGGCGAGGATATCGCCCTTGACGGCGAAATATTTTGCGTCGAAGGGCACGCCGGCGGCGGATTGCGGGTAGGCGCCGAGCGTGTGGTCGACGAAATAATTGGCAAAGGGGGTGCCGCGTATCTGATCCTCGGTCAGGTCGCGCGTCAGCTGGTGGATGATCGCGGCGATCATTTCAAGGTGCGCCAGCTCGTCTGTCCCAATAGGTTATCAATGAGAAAGAGAGCGGACAGCCCGGAGGGACCGTCCGCAGGGTTATTCGCCGGACATCGGTATTTTTGGGTATAACGTCAACTCGAAATCATCGGGAGCGTTATTCCAACGGCCGTTTTTGGTTTTTAGGTAGACGACCTTTTCCAGCACCTCTTTGAGCATATCGTTTTTCGCCTTTGGGGTCGGGAGTGCGTCGTAGACTTCGAGCAGCCGCTCAACCTTTGGGATAATCTGTTTCCGCCCAGCCTCGCGGGACTTGTCGGAGGCGATGTCAGCACCGAGAGCCAAACGGTCCTCCTCGTTCTTTTTGATACGATCGGAGAGTTTACGGGACCGTTCAAGGAATTGCTCGGTCGTATAGACTCCCTGCTCCAAAAGGTCGTGGGTATTGTCAAGCTGCTTTGTGAGGGTCGTATATTCTGTATCGAGGCGGCGGAGGGCTTTCTCTTTCATAGCCACCATAGCGGCAGCAGGATTTTCCGCCTCGCCCGTTTCCCATTGTAGTTTATATTCAGCAAGCCACTCCTGCAGAGCCTCCAAAACGCGACGCTCAACGTAATGCAGGGCGCAGCTTATGTTATCACAGGCGGTATCGGCGCACATAAGGGTATCGGGGTAATCGCGCCCGGTATACGGCCGGCGGGTCATACGGTGGCCGCACTTGGCGCAGACGATGATACCCGCGAGAGGGTTTTTGACAGTCCCACGCTCCCCGACAGGGCGCGGAGGATTGCTCGACATCAACTCTTGGGCGATAGCAAACACCTCGACGCTGACAAGCGGAGGGTGAAGCCCCTCGGCCACGGTGCATTTGTCAAGGGAGTTGCGGGGACGCTCGATAACGACGCGGCCGTCTACCATTTTCTTGACATCGGACCTCCAATTCCAACGGACCTTGCCGACGTAGACCGGGTTTATCAGAATATCCCGGACCGTGGCGGTCGCCCAATGGTCGGATTTGCGCGGAGGGATTTTCAGAGAGTTAAGACGGCGGACGATGAGCGACACACCGAGGCGGCGGAAAGAGCCGTCGGGCAGCTCCTCACCCCGCGTATACCAATCGAATATCATACGGACAACATCAGCCTCCGGCGGGAACGGCTCTAACGTGTACCCTTTATCACCCTTGATTTTTACGCGCTCGTAGCCGTAGGGAGATTGACTACCGACATACTTTCCCTCCTTTACGGAAGCAAGGCGGCCGCGCTGTAAACGGCGGTTGATAGTCTTGTATTCGCGCCGGGACATAAACAGACCGAACTCGAAGTATTCCTCGTCAAACTCATTGTTTGGGTCGTAGTCCTTAATCGGGGTTATGATTTTGGTGTCGGAGAATTTGAACGTCTGCGCGACTATACCTTGGTCAACGGTATCGCCACGGGCAAGACGCTCCACCTCCATAACGAGAACGCCGTCCCACAGCCCCTGCTCAACCTCGGACAAGAGTTGTTGCATAACGGGACGCGCGGCGATAGTTTCGCCGGAAACGATTTCACGGTATATTTGAGTAATATCCAAATGCCGACGCTTGGCAAGTTCAAGCAGAGTGTTTATATGGCGGGAGAGGGTTTCGCCCTCGCCACGCGCCTCCGCTTCTGCGTCCGCGCGGGACTTACGGACATATAGACAGTATGGCATATTTTTACCTCCAATGAAAAAGCCGTCCCACCCCGGAGGAGCGGAACGGCGGGTCAATCTTTCTTGTAATAGTTACCCCAGTCAACGTAGATTATGTTGCCTTCCTTTCGGAGTACGCGAGGCCGTCTTTTTTCACCTCAAAGGCAGTATCTATATCGGCTTGCATAAGTTTATCAAGCAGGGCGCAAACCTCGTTTTTCAAGTTGTTTTGGAGAGCCATAAGGTCGGACAGCAGGAGCGGGTCGGTAATCTGACCGTCGCAGCCGTCAACCGCTTTTCGGATTTCAGTGCGAGAGCCTTGAAGCAGGGCGAACAATTCGCCGTAGAGTTGCAGACGCTCCTCGTTGGTCTTTACCATATCCTTATGTACGAGGAGGTAAAAACTATCGTACATCTTCGCCACCTTTTGGCGCAGGAGCGGCGGAAGCGCGTCGTAGTGTTTTTTGAAATTGATAGAGTCGTTCACGAAAACGACGTCGGAATGAGTGCGGCAATCCTCGACACCGAGGAGGTAGTCGGTAGACACCCCGAAAAACTTTGCCAAAGAGCAAAGCATTTCGTAGTCCGGCTCTTTCCCCTCTGTTTCGTACCCGGACACCGTGGAGCGGGTCTTGTGAATTGCTTTGGCTAAATCAGCCTGTGTCATATCACGCTCTTTACGGAGAGCGATGAGCCGTTGAGAAAATAGTTTCATAAGCGTTACCACCTTTATCAATGATAAAATTATAGCACGAATGCCCCGTTTTGTGTACCCGTTGCCCCTAAAATCGGCATTTTGAAAAAATTTTTGAAAAAATTTTCCGAAAAAACTTGACTTTGCCCCCAAAAGGGGCTATAATATAATTACAGTCGGTCAAAACGACCCAAAAAGCAACCCCAAATCTACGAAAGGAGGACAAAGCGATGAGAGTCATACTCGTCAAGCTGCGCGAGGGCCGCGGCTACACACAGCAGACCTTTTCGGAGGCCGTAGGGATTTCCCGTTCCCACTACTCGCAGATTGAAACAGGCGAGAAAGAGCCGTCGCTCAAAGTGAGTCTGAAAATCAAGCGCGTTCTTGATTATCCCTACGACGATATTTTTTTTAATCAGAAGTGCCCCGTTTCGGGACGCAGATAAGAAAGAGGGACGCAGAACGCAACATTTCTCTTTCTTACACCAATATTTTACCGCGAAAGGAGGTAAAGATAAATGCCTAAAATGGCGACGAAAGCGGCCGGCAACATCTTCTATATCAAACGAATGGCGGCCTCATCGTGGAACGAGCGGTTGAAGTCAAGGGAGGGCGCAGCCGAGGAAACGGGCGTAGACAGAACACGCCTCGCCTACATAGAACTCGGAACGATAACCCCATACCCGGAGGAGGTGCTGATACTGTCAGAAACCTACAACGCCCCGGAACTTTGTAATCATTTCTGCTCAAAGATGTGTCCGCTCGGAATGCAGACCGTTAACGAGGTAGAGGTAACGGAACTCGAAAAGACGGTTTTGCAGTTGCTATCGGTATTCCAAACCCTGCCCGAAATCAAGGTCGAACTCATAGACATCGCGGCGGACGGCGTTATAGACACCGAGGAGCAGACGAAAATGGAGGGTATTTTGCAGAGGCTCGACCAAGCCGCCGACAAAATACAGGCTCTCAAACTTTACTTTATGAAGCAATGCGGTCATAGGACAAAGTGATTTATCAATAAAATTCAAAGGAGGTGTATGTATGGTTGCAACAGGCAATGTGGTAAAGGATTTCAATATCGGAAATACGCGGGTCAGAATATGCGACGACTACTGCAAAGGAAAGACGGCGCAGGAGGTCGAGGCGATATTACGACGGATAGCGCAAATGGCGATAGGGCCGCTGACGGTTGCGGCCAACAGCGCGTATGAAACGAACAAGACGAATTGAAAGAAAAAGACAGAATTTCCAAATCGCAGGAACGATTTTCTTTGCCGTGTTAATGGTGGTTGTCCTAATAGCGGGACTCGCTACCAACTTACAGGCAAAGGCGACGGCGGACAAGCCCTCGACCTCGACGGTCGATAAGACAATTTTCATCAGTATTACCCCGGACGAAACCGGGACAACCCCCTCGCTCCTACCAACAGGAGGCAACGCAGGGACCACCGAGCCGGACAAGCAGTATTATGACATTCCTCTTTCAAGGGAATTGCAGGACTACATATTCAGCATTACGGAGCAGTACAGCGTCCCGGCGGAGGTGGTTATCGCAATCATCGAACGCGAGAGCGACTACCGCCCGCACGTTACCGGGCTTGCAGGAGAACAGGGGTTAATGCAGATACACCCTATCAATCACGAATGGCTCTCCGAGGAACTCGGCATTACAGACTACTACGACCCGGAGCAGAACATACTCGCAGGAACGTATCTACTGTCCCGCCTGTTCAATAAGTACGACACCGCGACCGAGGCTCTTATGTGTTACAACTGCGGAGAAACAGGCGCGAAACGCCTTTGGGCGAAAGGCATCACCGAAACCGAATACACGGTCGGTATTTTATCATTCATCGAAACACTCGAATACAAGGAGGAGGCAAGGCAATGAACGACAGGCTCGTAAACCTTATCGTCTTTCTCATCGAGGTAGGTATCGGACTTGCTTGCGGGGCCATCGCCGCCGCGTTCATCTTGCCGCTTGCCTACACCGAGAGAGGATATTTCGCAATCGGAGCGGAATGGCTCATCATTATTGTAGTGGCCTATGCGGGTTTTTCCGCGACCAACAAATATATCTTTGATAGCGTAGAAAGGAGTTAGAAATGCCCTATTATCACGAATGCCCTTATTGTAAAGGCAGCCTCGACCCCGGAGAGAGTTGCGACTGCCAAAAGGAACGAAAGGAGGCGGAACGCGCAAGTGTCAGCACCAACAGCAACAGCGTCGGTATCGGTTACAGAAATGGGAACGGTCCTAACGCTCAAACAACTCGCCGAACTGTATTTGCAGGACTTCCTATCTGACGAGGAATACGCAGAGGCAGAAACACAGGCAAAAAGAAAACTCGCCCGAATAATCGAGCGAGAGGGCGACGCAGACGGTGAGAGGCTCAAACCTTATTACCTCGCGCAGCTTGTAGCGGAGGCAGTAACCGCAGAGCGATTTTCAAATTACTGCAGAGATATTCACGTATTGAGAGCATTAGAGAAAAAAGAAATGCCCGCAGCCAAAGCCGCAGGGCAAATCTAAATCCGTATCTCTATTGTATCACAAAGTTTTGAGAAATGCAATAGGAGGTTGCAAAAATGTCTGAAAAAAATACTTCTTTGGTTATTACCAATCAATACCCGGCGGATAAATACAATCTGCTCGTGTCTATGCAGACCGTCGCAGAAATCGCCGAAATTCACAAGCCCGTAATGAATGTGGTTTACATCAGCACGGACCTCAACGACAAGGAAATCTACTTGCAGGAGAAAGCCTACGGGCAAAACCCCGCAAAGTACGCTATCACCAAAAAGGGCCTTACCAAACTGATGAGAGCGGCAGGAATTAAAATCGTTTCCTCACGCCCGGTCGTCCCCTCGACTTGTCAGAAATGCGCCCAAATCAACGCGGGTATCGTAAAGCCCGTCCGCTGTGGTGCTTGCCCTAACAAAGATGTCAAGTATGAGGTGCGTATCAGCGTACCGCAGCTTACGGGCGAAAATATTGATGTCGTAGCCCACAAGGAAATCATCGTGGACGACGTTGTGCAGGGTATGTCCGAAAATCAAGCGAGAGAATTCCTCAAATTCCGCGCCGAAATGTGCGAGAGCAAGGCTCTTAACCGCGCATTGAGAACGGCTATGCAAATCAAGGGGACCTACTTCCTCGAAGAATTCAAAAAGCCGTTTGTGGTGGCTTACCTCGTCCCCAATCTCGACAACCCTACCGTAAAGGAAAAGGCGGTCGAGAGTTTCTTCACATCAAAGGCAGAACTCTACGGCGGAAACAATAACGAGTCCGCCCGAAAGACCGTTTTTGTTTCGGAAGACCCGGAGGAATACGACGCGGGAGCATACGAGGCAGTACAGACTCCTATCGAGGGCGCGACCGGGAATACCACTCCCGCCACAGTCGCCCCGGCGACAAACACCCGCCCCGCGCAGCAGAGCGGACCGGCAGACCCCAATATCTGTACCGACTGCGGAGCAAAGATTTCCAACGGCGTGTCTGACTACTCTATCGAGAACTACGGCACACCTCTTTGTATGACCTGTCAGAGAAAGAGAGGAGGAAATCAGTAATGGTAACGATTTTAACGCAGGACAGAAAAAGCATTCTCAACGTCGAAACCGTTGACCGCATTTATGTAGACGGAGGCACGATTTACGCGCAGGGCCTCGGCGGGACCGTTACCGAGGTCGGCCGCTACGAAAAGCCCGCGAACATCGTTAAAGTGATGAACTACATCGCATTCAGCCTCGCCTCCGCCGCAAAGGACGGCGGCAAGACCGTCATTATCCCCTCGGAGGAGGTAGTCAGCAACGATAAGGACATCGTGGCACAAATCCTCAAAGCGGTGCGCGAGAAGAACGCGGGTGCGGGTATCACTCTCGTAGAAATCGCCCCGGAACTCAAAGACTACCTCGACGGACTGAAAGGGGGCGACGGTAAATGAAGATTTTGCATACAGGCGATTGGCACATCGGCAATTACCCCGGCCCGGAGCAGAACGGCGAAAACGCCCGCTTTCTTGACCTCTGCCGTTGCCTTGACGCGCTCGTTGTAAAGGCGACGGAGGAACGCCCGGACCTCATCGTGGTAGCGGGCGATATGTTCCACCAAGCAAAGGTATGGAGCGACAGAGGCCTCCGCGAGAACAGGACGGCGACGCACTACATCAGACTGCTCGAAAAGGTCGCCCCGGTCGTTATCGTGAGAGGCACACCCAATCACGACTCCGAGCAGCAGTTTGAACTCCTCAAAAACACATTCGAGGGCGACGGAGAAGTGAAAATCATCACCGAGCCGCAAGTCGTCAGAATTTACACCGGCCGTTGTGGTTGGGTGCAGATTGCAGGACTCCCCGGCTTTGACAGAGGCTTTTACAGAGCCAAACACCCCGGACTCTCCAAAGAGGAGGAAAACGAGGTATTCACCGAGGAACTCGCAAACCTCATCGTGGGCTTGAAAGCAAGCTGCGAAGACGGAACACCGACCGTCCTCGTTTCACACTTTACAATCCCCGGTTGCAATATGGAGAGCGGGCAGACGCAGTTTTTCTCACAGTTTGAGCCTGTGGTTTACCCCGCCACCCTTTTGGCGGCGGACTTTGACCTCAACTGTTTCGGTCATATCCACAGACCACAGCACATCGAGGAGGCCCGCTACACGTTCTACTGCGGCGCGGTATCTGCGATGAACTTCAACGACGAGGGACAGGAGCGCGGATTTTATATTCACGACATCGCCCCGGACAAGACCGTACACAGCGAATTCCACATCCTGCCTACAAGAGAATTCAAGACGATTTACCTCGAAGACGAGGACGTTGAGGCTCTCAACAACGGCAATATGGAATGGCTGTCGGAGGCGACCTGTTGCAACGACTTCCCCGGAAAAATCGTCCGCGTCCTTTACAACTGCACCGACGAGAAAAACAAGGCTTTTAACAAAGCCGCCCTCGAACAGTATCTCTACAACAACGGCGCATTTTGGGTACAGGAAATCACCCCGCAGAAAATCACCGTTTCGGTCAATAAGGACAGCCTATCCGACGAAAGCGGCCCGGAAGAAAACCTCCGTCAGTATTTCGAGGAAAAAGGCTACGCCCCGGAGCGTATCGGCGAAATCATCGAGGCGGCCCGCCCCCTCATCGCGGAGGCGACCGAGAACGCCAAAGGCGGAGCGAAAAGCGGCCTGTTTACCCCGCTGAAAATCGAGGTTAAGAACTACCGCAATTACCGCGAGGAGTCATTTGACTATGACGGTATTCGCTTCTGCACTATCAACGGCGAAAACGGTGCGGGCAAATCAAGCCTCTTTATGGACGCTATGCTCGACGCACTCTTTGAAGAGCCGCGCGAGGGCGACCTCACGGGTTGGATTTGCAACGACCCCGACATCAGAAGCGGCTCTATTCAATTTACATTCCGCGTCGGCGACAGCACCTACCGCGTAACCCGCACCCGCCAAAAGAGCGGCAAGGCGACCCTCAATATCTCCGAACTCGTAGAGGGCGAATGGCAGGACCGCTCCGCAGAGAGATACAAGGACACGCAGAACATCATCACCGACACTATCGGTATGGATAGCCTCACCTTTAAGGCTTGCGCCCTCATTATGCAGGACCAGTACGGACTGTTCTTGCAGGCCGACAAGGAGGCACGAATGGCAATCCTCGGCAATATCCTCGGACTCGGTATCTACGAGAAAATGGAGGACCTCGCCGCAGCTTCTTTGACCGACCGTAACCGCAGTATCAGAGCCTTGCAGGATAAGGTAACGGACATCACCGCAAAACTGCCCGACCCGGAGGCACTCGCCGCCGACATCGAAGCAGAAAAGGCGGAAATCACCCGCTTGCAGGAAGACTCCGCAAGGAAGACGGCGGAAATCGACAGCACAAAGGTACGCCTCAATACCAAAATCGAGGCCGCGCAGAGAGCCGTCCGAATTCAGACCAACATCGCCGCCCTCACAAATAAGTTGAGCGGCGCGACTGCAAACAAGACTACGCAGACCCTTATCATCAACGGCGCGACTGCGACGTTGGCGCAGGAGGCGGAAATCACGGCGGGCGTGGCTGAATACGAAGCCCTGCTCGAAAAAGAAAAGACCCTCATTTCCGCAAAGGACCGCCGGGACGACCTTACCCGTCAGCGCGACAAACTTACCGCAGAGGTAATGGCAATCGACGCAGACATCAAGAAGAACGCCACCGACACCGAGGCGGCAAGAAAAGCCCTCGCCGACACCGAGGCGACCCTCGCTGACGAAACGACCCTCGCGGAGAAACACAGCGAATACATCGCAAAGGCCGCAGAGGTTGAGGAAATGCAGAAAAAGGCGGACGCTCATATCACCCTTGACCGGGCAAGAGTGGACGCGGAGGCAAACCTCGAAAGAGTCCGCTTTGAAATCAATACCGGGACACAGCGCAGAGAGAGCGAAATCTCCGCCTATGTACAGGAAGCAGCTCTCCTCGAAAACAGCGGTTGCCCGGTGGCGGAAAACGCCTCTTGCAAATTCCTCGCAAAAGCAATCGCCGCCCGCGACAAACTCCCCGCTTTGAGAGCGGAGCAGACCGAATATCTCGCACAGGCGCAGGAAAGACTCGCAGAGGCGCAGAAAGCGGTCGATTTGGCGCGAGAAGCGGTTGAGGCTAACAACTACACCCCCGAAAGAATGACGGCTCTCCGTGGCGATTTGACGGCTTTGAGAGCATACGAGGAAAAGTACACCGCCCTCGACAGCACAAAGGCAAAGGCCGCAGAACTCCGAGAGCGCATTTCCACCCTCGAAGCAAAGGCCGGCGAACTGCTCGACAAGATGAAAAAGGTCGAAGCGGAGCGCGATGAGGTATGCGACCTCTTGAAGACGGCAGAAACAGCCGCAGAGGGTTACGACCTCCTCGCCGCCCAAATCAGAGCCGCCCGCGTTTGGGTAGAAAAGGAAAAGGAACTCCCCGCCGCCCGCGAAAGACTCGCCGCAGCGCAGACCCGCCTCGGCGAACTCGAAACCGAAATCGCACAGATTGAGGCAGAAATCGCCGAAAAGAGAGAGGAACACGCCCACGAAAAGGCGACCTCCGAGGGCGCGGCAGACCTCGAAAGCGTCGTGAGAACGGCGGAGGCGGACATCACCGCCCTGCAGGGAGAAATCAGACAGCACTCTATGAGGCTCGGCGCGTTGCAGAAACAGGAAGAAACGGCGACCGCCGACAGAGCGACGGTCGAGGAACTGATGAAGCAGACGGAAAGCCTCGGTAAACTCGCCGCCATTGACGAGGACCTCAAAAAGGCGTTCTCGCAGGACGGTATTCCTCACAATGTTATCCGCTCCATTATCCCGATTTTCGAGGCAACAGCCACGGGAATTCTTGGACAGATGAGCGGAGGCAAGATGAGCGTCGAATTTGTTACCGAAAAGGTGCTGAAATCCAACAACAAAAAAGAGGTTACGACCCTTGACATCATCATCAACGACTGCAACACCGGGCGACTGCCTTATATGAGCAGGAGCGGCGGCGAAAGAGTAAAAGCCGCGCTCTCCGTCATTCTTGCACTCTCCGAAATCAAGAGTACGAAAGACGGCGTACAACTCGGTTTCCTGTTCATTGATGAGCCTCCTTTCCTCGACGCGCAGGGCGTTACCGCATACTGCGACGCATTGGAGGCAATTCAGAGCCGCTACTCCTCTTTGAAGATTATGGCTATCACGCACGACCCGACGATGAAATCAAGATTTCCGCAGAGCGTCGATGTCGTCAAGACAGCCGAGGGTAGCAAAGTCATTTATGAATAACAAACGGTCCGCCGGGGAGCGTCCCTCCCCGGCTACCGGGAAACGGAGGTGAGAATATGGGACGACCAAAGAAACAGACAGTCGATTATTTCCCCCATTTCGTTACGGGGTCGAGGCGCACTATTTCAATCCTCGAAAGCCGTTGGGGAAATGACGGGTACGCTTTTTGGTTTAAGCTGCTCGAACTGCTCTGTATCACGGACGGTCATTCTTTCAACCTCTCAACGGTAGCAAATCAAGAGTATCTGTATTCTTACACGAAGACGGAGGCGGAAACGGCAGAGCGGATAATCGGAATGCTCGTAGACCTCGAAAACATCGACCGGGAGTTGTGGGAGGGACACAAAATCATTTGGTGTCAATCCCTTGTAGACAACCTCAAAGATGTTTACGACAAGCGAACAACACCTATCCCGAAAAAGCCTTTTTCCGTGGAGAATATTCCCGAACCCCCCCCGGAAACGGGAGAAAATGGGGCTTCCGACCCGAATAGTGAAGAAAAAGGCAAAAAGCCCGCCAAAACTCCGCCCAAAAAACCGAAAAAGCCCAAAGCGGAGAAAAAGGACGAGCCGCCCAAAATCAAGTATGCCGACTATGTGAATATGACCGAGGAGGAATACGAGAAACTCGTCGCCAAGTACGGCAAGGATATGACGGCGCGGCTGATAGAAGTCCTCGACAACTACAAGGGCAGTAGCGGCAAAAAGTATCAGAGCGACTACCGGGCTATCTTGAATTGGGTCGTTGACAGGGTTAAGGAGGAACAGGCCAAGAGAGGAGGCGCAGGATATGGGCGAAATGAAATCCCTACGGGAAATAATGGGACAGCCCCCGGAGGCTTCAAGCCGTCGGGAGGCTTCAAAAAGTGATATTCCTACCAACGGACTGACAGCAGCCGAAGCGGAGGAACGCGGAATACCTTTCAAATCGCCGCCCCCGCCCCCGGACATCTGCCAATTTTGCGGGAAAGAAAATCACCGTAGAGGCATAGTCCTTTTCGACGCTATCGGTTTTTGGCAACCTTACCCGGCGCGTTGCGACTGCCCGGAGGCGGTAGCCTATTGGGAGAAATACGACGCGGACAAAAAGGCCGAGGAGGAGGCAAAGAAACTCGCCGAGGAGCGCAGGAAGAAACAGGAGCGCATAGAGCGACTGCTCGGCAAGAGCGGTATCAAAAAGCGATTTCGGCGCAGGACCTTTGAGAACTTCATCACAGACACAAAGGAACGCTCCAAGTGCTTCAACATCGCCAAGAGATACGCCGACACCTTTGACAAGCGATACGAGAACGGCGACGGACTCTACATAGAGGGTACAAACGGGACCGGCAAGACACACCTCGCCGCCGCGATTGCCCTGCAGCTTATCAACGAGTGTGTACCCGTTGTGTGCAAAACCTCGTCCGACCTACTGCTCGACATCAAGAAAGCCTACGACGATGAGTATACCAAAGAGAGCGCGGTCCTCGACGTTTACAAAAGCGTGGATTTGCTCATCATCGACGACCTCGGAAAAGAACAATGCTCCGATTGGAGCGTATCTACCCTCTACTCGATTTTGAACGACCGTTACGAGGATATGAAACCGACCATTATTACAACGAACTACGGCGCGGAGGACCTTATAAGAGCCTTAACGCCAAAGGGCTACGACAACACCAAAATCGTGGCGATTATAAGCCGATTGAGGGAAACCTCGACGGTAATCACAATGGCGTGGGACGACTACCGTACTACGCGAGAATAGGAGGAAATATGGCAGAAATCAAAGAACTCAACGCGGGCCATATACACCAAGCGAATTACAACTCTTTCGGCGGGACGCGAGGCGACAGCAGCAACGCCTCCTATAAATCCTATGCTGAAAATATCAACAGTTGGCCCATTTCGGAGGAGAAAAAACAGAAACTCCTCG
>CAYXBY010000030.1:0-2940 GCA_964463325.1 uncultured Lachnospiraceae bacterium
GCGGCTGGACATGGATTCCGAGGGGCTGCTGCTGCTGACCAACGACGGCGAGCTGACGCTGCGCCTGACTCACCCGCGCCACGAGATACCCAAGCTGTATCACGTCACGCTGCGCGGAAATGTCACGGACGCGCAGCTGGATGCGCTGCGTGCGGTGCGCCGACTTGACGGACGAACGCTTTCGCCGGTCGGGATACGACGTCTCGGACAGGACGTCGGCGGCACGGTGGTCGAATTCACCCTGCACGAGGGACGAAATCGGCAGATACGGCGTATGTGCAGCCTGTGCGAGCTGCACGTCACGTGCCTGCGGCGCGTCGCCATCGGTCAGCTGACGCTGGGCGACCTCAAGGTCGGCCACTGGCGGCACCTGACGCAAAAACAGATAGATTATTTATATGGAAAGGAATAACAAACATGCTTGAGGTACTCCCCATGCAGTCCAAGGCCGAGCAGGAGGCGCTGTGCGCCCGCTGCGGCGTCTCCTATGACCCCGATCTAATGGCCTACAGCGCTTCAGTTGAGGGCGAGACGGTCGGGATTTGTCAGTTTACCATGAACAACGAGGGCGGCAGCCTGCGCTGCATCGCCGTCATGCCGGGGCACACGGCGTTTGAAACGCCGTTTCTACTCGGCCGCGCCGCGCTCAATTTTATCGATCTTTGTGGCGTCCATTCGGCAACCTACGACGGCCCGGTTGAGGACGAGGCACTGATACGCGCGATCGGCTTTGAGAAAAACGCTGAGGGGCGCTATTTCGTCGATCTGACCGACTTTTTCACCTCCCCCTGTCAGCATCACAAGAGCTGAAAAACACATTTTACGCTCAGTTAAGAGCGATCATACACAAAAATCATACGGCGTTTGTCAATTATTTACAAATTCGACGCCGTATTTTTGTTTACTTTTATTTCCATAAACATATTGATTTATTTTCCATTATGTGGTATTATATTGGTGTCAAAAATAATCACATGGAGGAAAAATTCAATGGAATACACCACAAAAATACTAATTGCTGACGAAAATCACAACCAACGCGCCGCTCTGCGCGAGGGTCTCATGCGCGCAGGCTACAGATATATCGAGGAGGCGGTCAACGGCGAGGATGCGCTGACCAAGCTGGCGCATTTTCATCCGGATGTCGCGCTGATCGACATTTGGCTATCAAAAATGGACGGCATTGGCGTCATACGCAGCAGCCGCAGCATCGACTATTCGCCGGACAGACCACCGGCCTTCATCGTCGTGTCGATGGTGTCCAATCAGGGCCTGTTCATAGAGGCCTCAAACGCCGGAGCACAGCGCTGTCTGCTAAAGCCCTACGATCTCGGCAATCTCTGCGATCACATTCACAGCATTTGCGAGGAGCGCGGGCAGGCGCCGGCGGTGAGCGCACGGCCAAGCGACAGCAGCGTCGACATTGAGGCGCAGGTCACCAAGATCATTCATCAGATCGGCGTCCCCGCCCACATTAAGGGCTATCAATATCTGCGCACTGCGATACTCCTGACCATCAAGGACAGCGATATCATCAATTCAGTGACCAAGGTGCTGTATCCATCAGTCGCCAAGAAATACTCGACTACCACCTCGCGTGTCGAGCGTGCGATACGGCACGCCATCGAGGTCGCATGGGATCGCGGCGACGTCGATACGCTGAATTCGTACTTTGGCTACACCATTCAAAACAGCCGCGGCAAGCCGACAAACAGCGAATTTATCGCCATGATCGCCGACAATCTGCGACTGAAATACAAGCTTTATTAAAAAAATTGCGCCGCCGATGCGCATTTGGGGCAATAATGTGATATAATGTGTTATACTAACCTCCAGGGAGGACAACATGAACCGCGTATCCATCACCCCCTGCCCCGACTACAGCCCCGAGACCATCGGCGCCGCGCTCGACCGCCTGCTCGAGCCGCTCGGCGGACTGGATTTTGTAGCTCCCGGCATGAAAATTGCCATCAAGGCCAACCTCGTCACATTTATGCGTCCCGAAAAGGCCGCGACGACACACCCCGCGCTGCTGTGTGAGCTGACGCGGCGACTGTGCGAGCGCGGCGCTCAGGTGACGGTCGGCGACAGCCCGGGCGGGCTGTACAACGCCGCCTTTGTCGGGCGGGTGTACAGCGCCACGGGCATGTCCGAAATTGAAAAATGTGGTGGGCATCTCAACCGCAATTTCTCGCAACGTGATGTGACATTCCCCGACGCACGTGTCGCGCACAGCTTTACATATACCTCATATCTCGACGACGCTGACGTGATCATCAACTTCTCCAAGCTGAAATCACACGGCATGATGGGGCTGTCCTGCGCCGTCAAAAACATGTTTGGCGTGGTGCCGGGGACAATGAAGCCAGAGTATCACTACCGCTTTCCCGAGCATGACAGCTTTGCCAACATGATAGTCGACCTTAACGAATATTTCAAGCCCAAAACGCTGCTCTGCATATGCGACGCCGTCGTCGGCATGGAGGGCAACGGACCGACAGCCGGAGAGCCGCGACATATCGGTGCGCTGCTGGCCTCACGGTCGCCCTACTGTCTCGATGTTGTCGCGGCCGAGCTGGTCGGGCTGGAGCGCCCCAACGTCCCGACGCTGGAGGCCGCCTATCGGCGCGGTCTTGCACCTGCCGACGCAAGTGGCGTCGAGCTTGTCGGCGACCTCGAGACACTGCGCGTGACTGACTTCAAAAAGGTGCTGTCACATTCCAGTCTCGAGTTCAAGAGCCTCGTCGGCGGACGTGCCGGCGCCGCACTTGGCACGCTTCTCGGTGGGCTGCTGCGTGCACGTCCGCGCGCTGTGAGGCGCGAATGTGTCGGTTGCGGCGTATGTGAGAACATCTGCCCCGCGCGTGCCATCGTCATCAAAAATGGATATGCCGTCATCGACCGCAGAGCCTGCATCCGCTGCTTCTGCTGTCAGGAATT
>CAYXBY010000030.1:2950-20481 GCA_964463325.1 uncultured Lachnospiraceae bacterium
CTGTCCCCGCGGCGCCATGAAGGTGCACCGAACAGCCGTGGCGCGTCTGCTTGTGCACAACACCGAGCCGCATTCATAACAATCACTTGCAAATCAAAAGCCTCCGCAGACCAGCCTGCGGAGGCTATTTTCTATTTATAATGAAGCTCTCAGCCTTGGATATTCAGGCGGTGGATCGCCTGCGCGGCGTAGTCTGCCAGCTGGTCGAACACTCCGTCGGCTGCGGCGATGATGTCACAGCCGCGATCCATGCGTAGCGGACTGCCGTCAAAGCAGCTGATGCGGCAACCAGCCTCGGTCAGTATCACCTGCGCGGCAGCGTAATCCCATGGCTTGAGCTTTTTGGACATGAAAATATCAGCTCGCCCGGCCGCCAGCTGCATTAGATCGACCGCGCCTGCACCCATCGAGCGTATGTCCTGAACACGGTCAAAAAGCCCGTGCATCAGCTCGAAGCTCTGCCGACTTTCTTCCTTGTAGTACGGCGAAAACTCGACCACCGCCAAGCATTCGCTCATCTCCCGCCGCTCGCGCGCATGTATTCTGCGGTCGTTAAGAAACGCGCCGCAGCCGCGCTCCGCCGAGAACAGCTCGTCCAAAAACGGGTTGTACACCACGCCCGCCCTCGGTACACCATGCTCGTAATATCCAAGCGAGATGGCGCTATAACGGAAGCCATGCATAAGGTTGGTCGTGCCATCGACGGGGTCAAGTATAAAGGCGCACCCCTCCGCATCATAGCTGTTGACCTTGTTTTCCTCAGCCACCAGCGTCGCGTCTGGGAACGCAGCAGCCAACCGCTCACGCAGGCGCTCTTGGACAGTTATGTCCGACATGGTCACATAATCTGCGTCGCCCTTGACCGTGACATTCTCGGACAGCTCCCTGTCCTCCAGCAATGCCCCTGCCTCAAGCACCAGTTTTTTCATTGTATCAAGCAAACTGCTCATTTTGGACACCTCCGGTATTATTTTGCGCTATATTCTGTAGTGACTCTGTAATCCGCCTCACGGCTCATCGATATCTCGACCAGCCCGCAGTCAGAAACGCGGTAATTAGGTATCCCTGCCGCAGCCATGCGCTCAAGGAAGGCTGTCCAGACAAAGTCGTCACAGCAGGTGAACAATAGCTTGGGACGCACCGCGTCGAACCAGGTCTGCGTGTTTGAGGTAAACGCACCGTGGTGGTTGGCCTTGAGCACGTCGGCCTGCAGCCGCTCGCCATATTTTGCTGCCAGCTCCTGCTCACGGCTGGCGTAGAGGTCGCCACTGATGAGCAGGCTGGAAGCGCCATATGTAAATTTCATGGTCAGCGAGGCGTTGTTTAGGTTCTCATCACCCTTGTCCGGCGGGGTCATATCCGCGTCCTCAGGGTTAAACAGCTCAATATGCACGCCACCAATATCCATGACGTCACCCGCGCGGACGTGGCAGTTCATGCGCACTCCCTGCTCGGTCAGATATTCGCGCAGCTCAACCTCGTCCGGCTTGTACGTCATGCCGGAATGCAAATATTCACCTACGCCGCCACCAGTCGTTTCAAAGAAATACCTGGCCATGCGAACCGAATTTCCGATATGGTCGCCATGCGGATGCGAGGTCACGAGGTAATCCAGCCGTTGCAGCTGCATGGCCTCAACCAGCTCCATGACATGATCGCCGGCAAATTTGACGCCGGAATCCACCGCCATGACCTGCCCGTCCGGAAAAATGATGAAGAAAGCGTCGCCGGATTTGCCCTTGGTATCGGGCACGCTCAGGTCAGGCGCCACAACATAAAGCCGGCCATCGCCGCCCTGACGAACCACCTCGCCCAGCCGCTGCGCCATGGCAGTGTAGTGAGACGACAGGCTTGTAAATTCGCGCGTCGGTGCCTCAAGCATAAGCTTGTTCCCGCGCGCCGAAAGGCTGACGCGCACCTGCCGCTGCCACTGCGCCTCAGTGCCGTTAAAACGAACATATTCGATCGCCTCATCATTGGAGAAGGCCTTGAAATCCACCGCTCTGAGTGTGGATGGCAAGCTGATGCGGCGCAGCATTTTGCATTTGTCAAACGCCTTGGGACCTATGACCTCAACGCCCTCGGGCAGAACTATCTCTTCAAGCTCACCCGCCTCGGCAAAACAGCTGCAACCAAGATAAGCCGCGCTAGAGGGAACCGAAATATGCGCCAGATGCACAAATCCCACAAAGGCATATCCGCCGATGACGGTTATTCCCTCCTCGATCACAATATCCGTGACAATATCCTTAAGCTCAGCGAAAACGGACGATCGTGCATTTATGCTGTCTACCATCGCGCCGCTGCCACTGACCGTCAGTACAACACGATCACCGTCACGGTCAACACTAAAGCTGACATCCGCACCACAAGCCCCGGTAAGAATTTTTTCCATTTCATTCTCCTTGTTTTTTCATTCACATTGATTATACAACATTTTAAATCGTTTTTCAAGCAGCCGCGCATCTTTTTTTAATATTTCCACTGTCAGCAAAGCGTCTTGGGGGGGATCACGGTATTATAAGTCCCCCTCGACAGCCTAATCGTCCCTTGAAAATGATAGTCTAAAATGTGCGATTTTGTATTGACAGTCATAGATTAAAATGATATAATTGAAACTGAATGATTTTATCAATAAACTGAGGGTTTAAGCCTATGAAGGATCTCGGCTACTATAATGGACATTGGGGACCGCTTGAGGACATGACCGTCCCAATGAACGACCGCGCCTGCTGGTTCGGCGATGGCGTTTACGATGCCACCTGCTGCCGCAATCACAAGATTTACATGCTGGACGCGCACGTTGACCGCTTTTTCAGAAGCGCGGAGCTGCTTGACATAGTCATCCCGCACACAAAGGATGAGCTCAAGGCGCTGCTGTGCGATATGGTGAAGCGTGTCGACTCGCCTGATCAGTTCGTTTACTGGCAGGTGACCCGTGCCGCAGAGGGCTACCGCGCACATGACTACGCCGAGCCGCTTCAGCCGGGGCGGCTGTGGATCACACTGCGCCCGACTGTCTTTCGCAATCTTGACGAGCGGATCAGCCTTATCACATTGCCCGACACCCGCTTTTTGCATTGCAACATAAAGACTATCAATCTCATTCCCTCCGTTATGGCCAGCCACCGCGCCGCACGTGCGGGCTGCTTCGAGGCCGTGCTGCATCGCGACGGCCGCGTCACTGAGGGATCTCATTCCAACGTAAGCATACTTAAAAACGGCGTCTTCCGCACCGCTCCGACTGACAATCTCATTCTCCCCGGCATTGCCCGCGCAAATCTTCTGCGCTTCTGCGGTCAGCTGAGCATACCCGTGCGCGAGGAGGCCTTTGACCTCGGCACGCTGCGCGACGCAGACGAGATCATTGTCTCCAGCTCGTCGACCTTCTGCCTCAGTGCCAGCATGCTGGACTCGCAGCCCGTCGGCGGTCGAGCGCCTGAGCTGCTGAGCGCACTTCAGCGCACCGCACTTGCGGACTTTATACAGGCAACCAATTAAATCTGAATATACAAAGAGAGGAAAAAGTTATGGAAATCAAGCACGACATCCACACACACTCGACCCTGTCACGCTGCTGCTACGACCCGCAGGCCACCGTCGCCAACTATGTGCGAAGGGCAGCCGAGCTTGGGCACAAGGTGTTTGGGCTCTCCAACCACCTTTGGGACGAGAAGGTTCCCGGTGCTTCCAGCTGGTACAAAAACCAGATGATAAGCTATGGCCTTCAGCAGAAGGAGTGCATCCCTGCTGACACCTGTGGAGTAAAGGTCATCTGCGGCACCGAAACCGAGTTTTTCGCTGCCAAGGGCACCCTCGGCATGCTGGCCGAGACAGCAAAGCAGTTTGACTACGTCCTCGTGCCACACACGCACACGCATATGCGCAACCAGGTCATGAACGACACCGCCGATTCGCTGGCCGTCAGACGTCTGATGACTGAGCGCATCGAGGCCGCCCTTCCCGAGCTCAGCCATGAGCAGGCCTCCAAAATGGCCTGGGCGCTTGGATATTCCGAGATGGATGCCCTCGTGAATGAGGATGTCTTCTTTAAGCACACCGTCGACATGGTCGACTACTGCTCAAAATTCATGGTCGAGAGCTTTAATGCACTCATGGCCAACAGCGAATTTGAAAAGTTAGCACGCACCGTGCCCACCTCCATTGCGCACCCATTCCACCCCTGCGGCTTCTCAAGAGGCACGCAGAAAAAGATAATCGACGCCATCCCCGACGCCGATCTCACCGCCTGTTTCGAGCGTGCACGCGCTATGGGCGTGGCAATTGAAATCAACACCGGCGCATTCTGCCACCCGGACAACGACTACGCTGATGAGCCCTTCATCCGCGTTATGAAGCTCGCGCTGGCGGCCGGCTGCCGCTTTACCTTCGGCACCGACTCACACGCTCTCTCTGCGCTTAGCACCATTCGTAAGGGCGATGACATTTCCCGCCTCGTTGGTATCACCGAGGCCGACCTCGCAGACATAGTAAAATGAAAAAAATAGCATTACTTATGGCCCTTCTCATGCTTATCGGCTGCCTTACCGGCTGTGCCGGAGACACCGTACCGGGCACCCCCGCGGATGAGAGCAGCTCCGCTGACGACACCACAACTCCCCCCGAGCCACTCACTGAGCCGATCAAGATAGTTGAAAACGGTGTGGCAAAGTTCACCGTCGTCTACCCCGATTACCCGGGACTCGATATTTTGGAAAGCGTTAAAAAGCTGGTGGATGCCATCAATGAAGCCACCGGTGCCAATATCGTCTCAAGAAAGGTCAGCGAGGTCGCCGAGAATGTCCCCGCGATCCTTGTCGGCGAGACAGGACGTCCCGAGACCGAGGAGGTGCTCGGCGAGCTCAAGCAGACCGACTACGCCATCGTCCAAAAGGGCGATAACATAGTCATCGCTGCTCACACGGTTGAGCTGACTGCGCGAGCCATCTCCTACTATTGCAAAAACCTGATCGATAGCAATCTCTCGGCCGCCGCCTCCGGAGAAGAGGGCAAGCATGATCTGCTGTTTGAGGCATACAGCTTCGCCTCCAAGCTGGCAATATCCTCCTTTACTCTCGCCGGCAATGATGTTAAGGACTACCGCATAGTCTATGCTAAGAGCGAGGACGGCTACAAGGAGGCCGCCACCACGCTTGCCAACGATATCAGTGAGCGCTATGGCTATCTGCTTGAGGTCGTAGCCGATACCAAGGGCGAGCCCGTGCAAAACGAAATATTGATCGGCCCCACCAACCGTCCGCAAACCCAGAGCTTTATGACCGCCAACCCCTGCCAGACGCTTGAATACGCATTTGGAGTGGTGGATGGCAGGCTGGTCATTACCGGCAAGCCGTATTCCTGCCTGCAGGCAGTCTCGCGCTTTGGCTCGCGATATCTGTTCTCAGGCGAGAGCAACATTGCCATTGCCGAGGGCGAAATGCTCAAGGACACCTCAAAAACTGTAACCTCCGCGCCGCTGGCAGAGGGCGCAGATGTCCGTATCATGACCGCTAACATTCTCGCCGAGATGGAAAGCTGGGGCGGAAAAACCCCGGTCAACCGTCGCTCCGAGATATTCGCCGCCGTGCTGGAGGTTTACCAGCCCGACGTCGTTGGCGTACAGGAGGTAACTGACGCATGGTACAAATATCTGCCGCAGTATGTTGGAGACCAGTACGCCTTCCTGCATAGCAAAACGCCGACAGGTCTGACAAATTATTCGTCCATACTTTACGACAAAACAAAGTATGACGTGCTCGATTCTGGCGTGAAGTACTTCTCCACCGAGGGCGCCAACCACATCCGCCTGGTAACCTGGGCAGTCTTCTCCTCTAAGACAAGCGACATTAAATTCTCTGTTTTCAACACCCACTGGTGCTGGGATACCGCTGAGCATGCCAAAAAGCAGGCCGAGGAAGAGGCCGAGCTTATCAAGGAGGTCACTGCAAAGTACCCCTACCCCTATTTCTGCACGGCGGATTACAACACCATTCAGGAAACCGCCAACTACCAGCATTTCCTTGAGCTGACCGGTGCTGTTGACGCAAAATACGTCGCACGTGACGCCGGCACGCTGCTCAATATCTCGGGCGGCTGTGGCAATCTCGGCTCGCCTCGCGGCGAGAGCGGCAACTCCATCGACCACATCTTTATGAGCGCCGGCTACGAGGTTCGCGCCTTTGCAACCATCACGGCCAACCAGACCTACGACATCTCCGACCATTCTCCCAAATATGCTGATGTTAAATTAAAATAAATAAAGGAAGGAATCCATTATGAAAAAGCTTCGCATTATCGCCGTCGTTCTGGCGATACTGTCACTGATGATGGTATTTGCCGCATGTGCAAATAATCCGAGTGACGGTCCGTCCGAAACCACCCCCACGCCAAGCGGAGACACCTCTGATCCCGGCGCCTCCACCACACCCTCCGGCTCCGCAAGCGCTGAGACAACCGTCTCCGCACTGGGTGTCCCCGAGGACCTCAAGTACACCGGCAAAACCTTCACCATCTTTACCTGGTCCAACCAGACCCAGTGGGAGTGGGACTCCGAGGGTATCGCAGGTGAGTTGATTGGCGACGCCATCTATGAGAGAGTGATGAGCATCGAGGAAAAGTTCGGCATCACACTCAACATTCAGAAGCAGGCCGGCGAATGGGAAAACCGCAACAGCTTTATTCAGGCTGTGGCTGCCAGCGTCTTGACCAATGCTCACGCCTATGACCTTATCGGTCAGTACACCCCCGCAGCCGCTATTGGCGCCATGCAGGATCTTTATGTTGACATAAACGATGTTGATTACGTTGACCTCAACAGCACCTGGTGGCCGGGCGACATTGCAGAGTCCAGTGCCATCAACGGCAAGCTGTACTTTGTAACCGGTGATATCACCCCCACGCTGGTACGTAACATGGGTACCGTTATGGTCAACCTTACAAAGGCCGATGAACTCAACCTTGACAACCTGTACGAGATCGTCGACGCCGGCAACTGGACTATGGATGAGCTCAAGAAAATGGCTCTCGGCCACTTCACCGATCTCAACGGCGACGATCAGATCTACGCTGTGACCATAGCCAACAACACCATGTTTGACAACCTGTTCTACGGCGCAGGCTTCAAGTATGTCACCCCCGAGGCAGACGGCACGCTCAGCATGTCCGCGGATCTTAGCGGGGAGAAGCTTATCAACTGGTTCAAGTCCTGCCAGAGCCTGTTGAACGACAACCCTGATGTTGAGGTCAAGGGCATCACCGCAGCCTTCAGTGCCGAAAAGGCACTCTTCCACCTGGGCTCAGTTGCCGATGTTCAGAATACGCTTAAGGACGTTGAATTTGACTTCGGCATTCTCCCCTTCCCCAAGTATGACACCACTCAGAAGGATTATGCAACCATCGTCGGTTATTGGGTAACCATGTACAGCGTCCCGATCGACGCCCCCGATCAGACCATGTCCGGTGCAGTACTCGAGACACTGGGCTGGGAGGGTGCCACCAGACTGACTCCTGTTGTCTATGAGGAGGCCTTCCAGTACAGATACCTCAACTCCCCCGAGAATGCTCGCATGTTTGACCTGCTGCACGACACGCTGGTTTATGACACCGGCCGCTTCTTCGCAGACCAGGTTGCCTGCTTCTCTGCCTTCCGTCAGGCTGCAAGTCCCACTGTCGACTGGTCATCCTTCGTAAAGGGTCAGCAGAAGCTCTGGAAGAGAAATGTAACCACCATATACGAGAAGCTCGGATAATTACAGCGTAAAAGGAAGCTTAAAATGTCATATGTAACTACCGCCGCACTGCTTAAGCGGGCACAGGCCGGGCAGTACGCCGTTGGCGCCTTTAATGTTGAAAACATGGAAATGTGCATGGCAGTTATCGCAGCTGCCGAACAGCTGCACTCACCTGTCATCCTGCAAACGACACCATCTACCGTCAGATACGCCGGCGCGGATATGTTCAGCGCCATGGTATATCACCTGGCCAGCCGTGCCAGCGTCCCGGTCGCGTTACACCTCGACCACGGCGACAGCTTTGAGCTGGCCGTCACGGCCATGTCGCAGGGTTATTCCTCCGTCATGATCGACGGCTCGCCGCTGCCATATGAGCAGAATGTCGAGCTAACGAGCCGCGTCACATCCGTGGCGCTGGTCAAGGGCATACCAGTTGAAGCTGAGCTTGGGCGCGTAGGCGGCAAGGAGGACGACCTTGAGGGCGGCGATCCCGGCTATACCGACGCCGCGACTGCGGTTGATTTTGTCCGCCGCACTGGCGTCAGCTCATTGGCCGTCGCCATCGGCACCGCGCACGGCGTTTACGCCACCACACCGGTGCTTGACACCGACCGGCTGGTCGAGATCCGCGACAGCCTCAAGGCCGCCGGACTCGATATCCCACTGGTGCTGCACGGCGCCTCCGGGTTGACCCCCGAGGCCGTCCGTGAGTGCGTCGAGCGCGGCATCTGCAAGGTCAATTTTGCGACAGAGCTGCGTCAGGCCTTCACCGCCGGCTGGCGTGAGGTTCTGGCAGACCCGGCCGTGTTCGACCCCAAAAAGCCAGGCAAGGTCGGTATGAAACGCGTCATCGACACCGTCTGCGAGCGCATGACGGTCTGCGGCTCAGTCGGTAAGGCCTGAGCTCGAGTTCATGCAGGGCTCAGTCGGTAAGGCCTGAGCTCGAGTTCATGCAGGGCTCCGCCCTGCAAACGCAAGCTCATACAGGGCTCTGCCCTGCACCTGCCAAGGGACCTTTTTGAAAAAAGGCCCCTTGGAACCCCCAAAAACTTTCAAACAAATTTAGGTAAAGAAATCCGGTTAAGGTTGAGCACGCTCAAAGCGTTCGTCACCCTAACCGTTTTTTTGCGCTTTCGGCGCTAGCTCATGCAGGGCTCTGCCCTGCACCTGCCAAGGGACCTTTTTGAAAAAAGGTCCCTTGGAACCCCCAAAAACTTTCAAACAAATTTAGGTAAAGAAATCCGGTTAAGGTTGAGCACGCTCAAAGCGTTCGTCACCCTAACCGGTTTTTTGCGCTTTCCACGCGAAGCTGTTAAAAGTTTTGGGGGTGCAGGGGACTTTTTCAAAAGTCCCCTGCCGGGGTGCGGGGCGGAGCCCTGCATAATTATACGGAGCCCTGCAAAACCCACGCTGCAAGCAGCGGAAATATCAGTAGCCCCGGCAATCCGATCAGCTTAAAGCCAACATACATAGCGACCAGCGACACCAGCGGGTGCACCCCAACGCTCCCCCCGACAACGTGCGGCTCCGCTATCTGATGCACCACCGTTATCACTCCCCAAAGCACGACCAGCCCCACCCCACGGCCGCCCGCGCCGACTGCAAAACACCACAGCGCCCACGGCAGCAATATCGCGCCCGTTCCGAGCACCGGCAGAAGGTCGACTACCGCCACCAGCAGCGCCACCAGAAGTGCGCAGTCCACGCCCAGCACGACAAACCCCAGCAGCAACTCGCAAAATGTCATAAAAAACAGCACAAGATAGGCTCTCAGCCAGCGCCCGAGCCACGTTGTCAGCCGCTGCCGCAGCGGGACACCTCCATCCTCCCCGCCGACGATGAGACAGCGCCAGCGCTCCGGCAAACGCGCCATAAGTGCGCACCGTATACTGTCTTGATCGAGCGTGAAATAAAAGCAGGCGACCACCCCCACTGTCAACGCCAACAGCATCGACGGAAGCCCCGTCGCAAGCCGCAGCGCAAGCGACGACAGCCAGCTGCCCACCTCACCTATGATGCCACTGAGCGCCTTCATCAAAACGCCGATCATCTGCTCACGCAGCGTGCCACCGCCTGCTGTCAGCTCGCCGAGCAGCGGAAGACGGTCAAGCATACCGACGATGTCCTCTACCTGCCATGACCGCAGCTGCGACAGCAGCTTGCCGCTCTCGAGAATCAGCCTATCTACTGCAAAATACAATCCCGCCACTGTCCCACCGAGGCCGAGCAGCAGCAAAAGCACCGTCCACATGGTGCGCGGCAGCCGCGTCCGCCGCGCAAGCCACGCCACCGCCGGGGCGCTGAGCAGCGACACGCACCAGGCCGCGATAAACGGCAGCAGCGGCTCAAAAAGGTATCTGAAGGCCAAAAATACCGCTATCGCGCCGCATAAAATACAGAAAAGTCGCGCGGCAAGTGCCTTCGAGTCTTGACGCATGCCCTCACCCCCTCATGCTATTATTATGCGGCGCGGGGGGATAATTATTTGTCCGCCTGGCGGAAGAGACCACATTTTGCGAGAAAATCGGAACTCAAGTGCTTTTTTTGAAGTATTTTTGCAAAAGCTATTGACAATATCGCGGCGCTGTGGTATAATACCTACGCAAAAAGAAGCAGAGCCTCCGCTCTCACCCTGCCACAAGGTGCGCAGGGTCGATAAATTCGATCCCCGAGGGGGTCTTGTCGCGCGGAGATAATGCTTTTCCGTGCGATTTTATTTTGGAGGTGCTGAGCCATCGCTACAAAAGACATGCTGATCAATGATGACATCCGAGCCCGGGAGGTTCGCGTCATCGGCGAAAACGGAGAACAATTAGGTATAATGAGTGGGGATGCCGCCAATCACGCGGCTGCTGAGGCCGGGCTCGACCTGGTTATGATATCCCCCACCGCAACACCCCCTGTCTGCAAGATCATGGATTACGGCAAATATCGCTTTGAGCGCGATAAGCGTGAAAAGGAAGCCAAAAAGAAGCAGCAGACGGTCGAGCTGAAGGAGATCCAGCTGTCCTGCCGGATCGACACACACGACTTTGAGACCAAGGTCAGACACGCGCTGCGTTTCCTCGGCGAGGGCAACAAGGTGCGAGTCGCTATACGCTTCAAGGGCCGCGAGATGGCGCACATCGCGCTGGGTCGCGAGACGATCGAGAAGTTTGAGCAGGCCTGCGCCGGCGCAGGCACAGCCGATAAGCGTCCCGCGCTTGACGGTCGCGTTATGAGCATGGTGCTCAGCCCCGTCAAAAACAAATAAGTTCACTGCCCCGCTCCGCGGGCTTGAATGATATAATTACGTTTTCAAAAGCTAAAAGGAGATATTACAATGGGAAAGATCAAAACTCACAGAGCCTCTGCCAAGAGATTCTCAGTCACCGGCACAGGTAAGGTCAAAATGAATCACTGCCACCACCGTCATAAGCTCGGTCTTAAGGATCAGAAGCGCAAGAGACATCTTCGTTCCGCTTCCTACGTTCAGGGAGCTATGGCAGCTAACATGAAAAATCTGATCCAGAAATAACCGATAATTGGAGGAAAATTGAAATGGCAAGAGTTAAGGGCGCGGTTACTACCCGCAAGAGAAGAAATAGAGTTCTGAAGGCCGCCAAGGGATATTGGGGCGCAAAATCTAAGCATTTTAAGATGGCTAAGCAGGCCGTAATGAAGAGCGGTAATTACGCTTTCGCCGGCCGCAAGCTCAAGAAGAGAGATTTCCGCCAGCTGTGGATCACCCGTATCTCGGCTCAGGCTAAGATCAACGGTATGAACTACTCTACATTTATGCACGGACTCAAGAAAGCCGGCATCGACCTCAACCGCAAGATGCTCTCCGAGATCGCTATCTCCGATCCTCAGGCATTTGCTGCTTTGGCCGAAAAGGCAAAGGCTGCTCTCTGAGCCTATGAATCAAGAAAACCCGGTAAACGCCGGGTTTTCTCATATTAACGAGAATGATCATGGAAGAAATAATCACATCCCGTCAAAATCAGAGCATCGTCGGCATCTGCAAGCTGACCGACCGCAAATGGCGCGAGTCAGAACAGCTTTTTCGCTTTGATGGTATAAAGCTGTGCGCCGAGGCCATACTTTCCGGTGTTGAGATATCTACCCTGCTCTTCCGCCGCAGCGACCGCGCCGAGGTGTGCGAGCGCATACGTGGAATGTGCGGCAGGGTGCCGTCCGACGTTGCGGAGCGCACACTGGTGCTCGAGGATAGGCTTTTTGACAGCATATCCGAAGAAAAATCGCCCGAGGGCGTGATAACTGTTGCAAAATATATTGACAAATTTCATAAAATCGCTACAATAGATAATAAGGCGGCCATAAATGTCGGCAGTGGCCGCGTGATGCTGCTAGAGGACATCCGCGACCCCGGCAACCTCGGCACCATCATGCGCAGCGCGGCCGCGCTCGGCATCGATGAGCTGATATTGTGCGGCGATTGCGCCGATATCTACAGTTCAAAGACTGTTCGCGGCAGCATGGGCGCACTGTTTCGCCTGAAGCTGCTGCGGTGCCGCGACAGCGCTGCTGCGGTGCACGGTTTACAGACGGCAGGGCGCCGTGTCCTCGCCGCTGCGCTAACAGAGGGTGCACTTGCGCTGCCCGAGGCCAACCTTCGCGCCTCAGACTGCATCGCCATCGGCAACGAGGGACACGGTCTAAGCCGTGCCCTGCTTGATGCAGCGGATGCCAGCGTCATCATCCCCATGCGTGCCGGCAATGAGTCGCTCAACGCAGCCGCTGCGGCGGTAATATTCATGTGGGAGCTGGGGCGACTGGTATAAATTCCATCCAACTCCGGCACAATTATGAGAAAGGACATGTATCGATATGAGCTCTGAAAATCTTTATTGGATATGGCTCTCACTGCGGCTCGGCGCTGCAAGCACCGATCTGCCTCGACTTATGCTTCAATACGATTCGCCCTACGAAATTTATGTTGCCTCTCAAGAGGAGCTGGCCGCAGTAGAAAATATTTCGGAGCAGGCGGTTGAGGGACTGTCAAATAAGTCACTCAGTGAGGCTTCATCTATCATTGACTATTGTGCCAGAACCGACGTGCGCGTGCTTCCCTTCTCTGACCCGGATTATCCCAAGCTTCTGCGCCTGCTCGCGGATCCGCCCGTGCTGCTTTATGTGCGCGGCAAGCTCCCGCGTATGGACGACAGACTGTGCATCGCTATTGTCGGCACAAGAAAAATGACCACCTACGGCCGCGACAACGCCTTCCGTCTTGCATATGAGCTGGCGTCGGCCGGGGCTATCGTCGTCAGCGGACTGGCACTCGGCATCGACGGCGTTGCGGCCGGCGGCGCCATCACCGGAGGCGGCAAGACAGTCGCCGTGCTTGGCTGCGGCATTGACCGCGTATACCCGCGTGAACACACCGGCTTTGCCTCCATAGTTGAGCAAAACGGTGCTGTCGTAACTGAGTTCGCTCCCGGAACACTGCCCGAGGCGCAAAACTTTCCCATCAGAAACCGCATCATCAGTGGCATGTGCCACGGCACACTCGTCGTTGAGGCGGACCTGCAAAGTGGCTCGCTCATAACAGCTAACTGCGCTAACATGCAGGGACGTCAGATGTTCGCCATCCCCGGCAACCTCGGACTAAAAAATGCCTCCGGCACCAACAAGCTGATCCGCGACGGCGGTCTGATAGTTATGGATATTAAGGATATCCTAATTGAATATCCTGAGCTGTCCAAAAAGCTGGATATTATCAAAATGAAGCGCGCGCAGTGCGCGTACGCTTTTTCGGTGGACACACTCAGCCGCATGGGCATCTATTCACGAACCGTGAATATGGCCACGCCCAAGGAGACCACAGTCGCCTCCACACCGCGCGGCACGCTGATACGTCCTGCGGTATATCAATCTACGGAATCCGCAGTCAATGCGCCTGCACCCGCCCCGACTCAACCGCGCCGCAGCGCCCCCACCGACAGTGTTGCACCGCCGCAAAGATCGGCAGCCAGCACACCAGAGCCCAAGCCGGATCCAAAACCCAAGCCCTCTCCCAAGCCACCCGCTAAGAACAGGTCTGACCGTTCAGCTGAAATCCTGGCATCACTGAGTGAGGCGCACCGCCGATTGTTCGCTGAAATTCCGGATGATCGCTCCATCAACACAGACGCCCTGACCCGTCTCGGCTTCACCGTCGGCGAGGTCATGAGCATTATGACAACACTTGAAATTTACGGCCTCGTCAGCGCACTGCCCGGCGGCCTATACATCAAACGATAATAATTATTTTGAGGAATATTATTTATGGCAAATCTTGTAATAGTGGAGTCGCCCTCAAAGGCGGCCACCATCAAGGGCTACCTCGGAAGCAACTATAAAGTCATAGCCTCCAAGGGACATGTCCGCGATCTGCCCAAAAGCACAATGGGCGTTGATATTGACAACAACTTTGCCCCGCATTATATCAATATTCGCGGCAAGGGTGATTTAATAAAGGAAATCAAAAAGGAGGCCAAGGCCGCCAACAAGGTCTTCCTCGCAACCGACCCTGACCGTGAGGGAGAGGCCATTTCGTGGCATCTCGCCATGACGCTTGGCATCCCGGTCGAGGACACACTGCGCGTCTCTTTCAATGAGATAACAAAAACCGCAGTCAAGGCCGCCATCAAAACGCCACGCCAAATAGATATGAAGCTGGTCGACGCTCAGCAGGCTCGCCGCATACTGGACCGTATCGTCGGCTATAAGCTCTCGCCCTATCTTTGGAAAAACGTCAAAAGCGGGCTGTCGGCGGGGCGTGTGCAGTCTGTAGCAACGAGGATCATTGTCGACCGCGAGGAAGAGATCCGCGCCTTTGTGCCGGATGAATACTGGACTGTTGACGCACACGTCAACTGCTCAGGCGAGGATCTTATCGCACATTTTTACGGCAACGCGCAGGGTAAGCTGCGCATAGAAAACGGCGAGCAGGCCGCCGCCATCTGCGGCGCGGTCGAGGGCAAGCCGCTGACCGTCAGCTCGGTCAAGCGCGGCGTCCGTCATAAAACGCCCGCACCGCCCTTCACCACATCTACGATGCAGCAAGAGGCCTCACGCAAGCTGGGCTTCCAGTCTGCGCGCACCATGCGCGTAGCGCAGGAGCTTTACGAGGGCATCAACCTCGGCGCCGAAAACGGCGGCGTTCAGGGTCTTATCACCTACATGAGAACTGACTCGCTGCGCGTTTCGTCCGAGGCTCAGCAGGCCGCCCGCGAATATATTTGCGAAAAATACGGCGAGAATTTCTATCCGTCGACGCCCCGCAGCTACCGCTCTCGCGCCGGTGCGCAGGACGCGCACGAGGCCATCCGCCCCTCCGGCATGACGCTGGAGCCGCAGTCCATCCGCAAACACCTGACGCCGGATCAGTTCAAGCTCTATCGTCTCATTTGGGAGCGCTTTGTGGCCAGTCAGATGCAGTCCGCCGAGCTTAACACCGTCGTCGCCGATTTTGACGGCGCCGGCTATATCTTCCGCGCCAGTGGCTATACGGTTGCCTTCACCGGCTACATGGCCGTATACGAGGAGACCGAGGAGGAGCGCCGCGACAACGCCGATGACGAGCGCTACGAAAAGGACATGCTCATCCCCGATATCAAGGAGGGGCAGCAGCTTGAATGCACCTCGCTCGACTCTGCACAGCACTTCACCGAGCCGCCTCCACGCTATACCGAGGCCTCGCTGATCAAATTCCTTGAGGAAAAGGGCATCGGCCGCCCAAGCACCTATACCCCCATAATCACCACCATCGTCGGCCGTAACTACGTCAGCCGCGACGGCAAATCGCTCGTCCCGACGCAGCTGGGCGAGATAACCACCAAGCTGATGAAGGAGAATTTTGCCGACGTCGTCAACTACCGCTTCACCGCCGAGATGGAGACCAGCCTCGACGGCATCGAGAACGGCAAGGTCGACATGAACACCGTCCTGGCCGATTTCTGGTCGGATTTCAAGAAAGAGCTTGAGGAAGCCGATAAAAACACCGTCGAGGGCAGCCTGCTGCCACCCGAGGAGACCGACATGGTATGCGAAAAATGTGGCAGTCGCATGGTAGTAAAGCTGGGACGCTACGGCAAATTCGCCGCCTGCCCCAACTACCCGCAATGCCGCAACACCAAACCGCTTGAATCATCTGATGACGGCGAAAAGGTCGAGAAAAAGCCGCTTGAGATCGCCGATTTCAAGTGTGAGAAATGCGGTGGCGACATGGTGCTGCGCACTGGTAAGTTTGGCAGCTTTTACGCCTGCATCAACTACCCCAAATGCCGCTTCACTCGCCAAAAGGTCAAGGAGACCGACGTCCCCTGCCCCAAATGCGGCGCTAAGGTCGTCATAAAGCACGGGCGCAACAAAACTGTCTTCTACAGCTGTGAGCGCTACCCCGAGTGCGATTTCTCATCCTGGGACGCACCGACGCTGGAGGTCTGCCCCCGCTGCGGCGCCATGCTCTACCGCCGCAAGGGACGCGATGTGCTCTATTGTCGCACCGAGGGCTGCGGCTATGAGTCGGGTAAATGAGGTAACGCATGAAGGATACGCTAACAATATGCGGCGCGGGACTGGCGGGCTGTGAGGCAGCCTGGCAGGCGGCGCAGCGCGGGGTCAAGGTCAGGCTGATAGAGATGAAGCCTCAAAAATACACCCCTGCGCATCATGATGAGCGCTTTGCGGAGCTGGTCTGCTCCAATTCTCTGCGCTCCGACCGAATCTCAAACGCAGTCGGGCTGCTCAAGGAGGAGCTGCACAGGCTGGACTCTATCGTCATGGAGGCGGCATACGCCAGTCGAGTCCCGGCAGGCTCGGCACTGGCAGTAGACCGATATCAGTTCTCAGATCACATCACAAATCGAATAAAATCACACCCAAATATAGAGGTAATTTGCGACGAGGTGACATGCGTTGACGATGACGGCGTCACCATCATCGCCACAGGCCCCCTGACATCGGACGCCATGGCCGACTACATTCAGGGCACGCTGGGCTGCAGCGGACTGCACTTTTTTGACGCCGCCGCGCCCATCGTCGACGCCTCCGGCATCAACATGGAGGTGGCCTACTTCGGCTCGCGCTACGACAAGGGCGACGCCGATTACATTAACTGTCCCATGACGCGTGAGCAGTACGACGCCTTTTACAACGCGCTCATCACGGCGCGCGAGGCCGAGCTCAAGGATTTCGACCGCGAAACTCAAAAGGAGCTTGAGGTGTTCGAGGGCTGCATGCCGGTCGAGGTCATGGCACGACGCGGATACGACACGCTGCGCTTCGGGCCGCTCAAGCCGGTAGGCCTTGTCGACAAGCGCACCGGGCGCGAGGCCTATGCCGTTGTCCAGCTGCGCAAGGAAAATGTCGAGGGGACGATGTACAACCTCGTTGGCTTCCAGACGCATCTCGCCTTTCCCGAACAAAAGCGGGTATTCGGCATGATCCCGGGGCTGGAAAACGCAGAATTTCTGCGCTACGGTATCATGCACCGCAACACATATCTCAACTCTCCCGGCCTGCTCGACTGCCATTATCGACTGATCTCGCGCCCCAACATTTACTTCGCAGGGCAGATGACCGGCGTCGAGGGCTACGTTGAGTCGGCGGGCAGCGGTTTTGTGGCCGGCGTCTCGGCCGCGGCGCAGATATTGTGTCGTGACTGTCCTACCTTCCCCGAGACCACCATGCTTGGCGCCATGGCGGCCTATGTCAGCCGCGGCGGAGTCGGCAAATTCGTGCCGATGAATGCAAATTTCGGAATAATACAATCCCTCGAAAAGAGGGTCAAGGGCGGAAAGGTCGCAAAAAACG
>CAYXBY010000031.1:0-20362 GCA_964463325.1 uncultured Lachnospiraceae bacterium
GGCCTGTGGCCGCCTACCCCGACAAGAAAATAAAAATCCCCCTCTCCCTGGGGAGAGGGGGGAGGGGGTGAGGGGGTGCCGAGGCGTGCCACGCCTCGGAAAGAGCCGCAGTCGCCACTCTCAAAAAGCATCGAAGTATGCAATGCTTCACCCCTCAAAATATTCCGCCATCACCTTGCCGATGGTATACGCCGCGTACGAGCCGGCATGCCCCTGCTCGATCACGCACACCGCCGCCACCTCGGGGTCGTCGATGGGCGCGAGCGCGGCAAACAGCGCATTCTCGCTGCGCGTCTCGCCAACCTGCGCCGTGCCCGTCTTGCCGCCTACCTTGACGCTTACACCACGGTAAAAATTCGTTAGCGTGCCCGAGGTCGAGACCACCTGACGCAGCGAATCCAGCAGCATCGTCCGGTCGGACGACGACAGCTTAAAGCTGCTCAGCACCTGCGGCTCGGACGGCGTCACAACGTCGGCGTCTGTGTAAAACTGCTTGACACCGTAAAGTATCGTCGCCGCGTAGCGCGTGCCGCCGTTGCCCAGCGCCGAAAAATAACACGCCAGCTGCAAGGGCGAAAACAGATTCTCCGACTGCCCAATGGCCGCCACAATGGTGTCTGTTTCCTGCCACTCGGCAAAGCCGTTGGCCGCGCGATATGCCGGCCCTGCCACGACGCCGATCTCACCGCCCAGCTCAAAGCCTGTCGGCTCGCCCAGCCCAAACAGCTTGCAATATGCGTTCATTCGGTCGATCCCCAGCAGCCTGCCGACCTCGTAAAAGAAGCAGTTGCAGGACACCCGCACCGCCTCGTGCACGTTTATCGGCCCGTGGCTGCGCCCGGTGCTGATGTAATACCAGCAGCGCGGCTGGTAGCCTGAAAAATAGGTGTAGCGGCCGGTCGTGTTGATGATGGTCGAGGCCGTGATGATGCCCTCGTCCAGTGCCGCGACTGCAACCCCCGGCTTGAAGGTCGAGCCCGGCGCGTAAAGGCCGTTTATCGCGCGGTTGAGCAGCGGACTGACCTCAGCAGCTGCCAGCTGCTCGTAATCATGGTTATATGTGGTAAGATCGTAGGTAGGATAGGATGCCATGGCCAGCACCTGACCCGTGTCCACCTCCAGCATGACGAACGCCGCGGCAGATGCGTCCTCGCCGGTGTGTGCGCCGGTGGCGTGACTGACCGCATAGGCCACGTTTTCGGGCAGTGCCTTTTCGGCGGCCAGCTGCAGATCGATGTCCAGCGTCAGCCAGACATCCGAGCCGGCGACCGGCTCCTCCTTGACATACTGCTCGATGAGCGTGCCGTCCCGATCATATACCGTGACCATCACACCGTCCTGCCCGCGCAGGTAGCTTTCGAACACCTTTTCGCAGCCCGAGATGCCCACACGCGCGTCCATTGAATAGCCCAGCGCCTTGTATTCGTCCCAATCCTCGGCAAAAATGGAGCCGACCTGCCCGAGAATGTGCGACGCGACGCCGGGGTAAAGATACTCACGCTCGGCAACGGTCTTGAGGCGACAGCCGCGGTAGCCTGTCTCGCTGACCGAGACCGACACCCCGCGCGGCACGTCGTGCGCCAGCGCGTACTCGCCGGTGTCGTAAAAGCCGGCAGCGAGCATGCTCCAGCGCAGGTGCATGACGACCAGCGTGTCCTCTGGGGAGTATATGAGCGAGCCGTCGGCGTTCAGCAGGTCGTAGCGGTCGGCGAGGTATTTGGCGATGCCGACGGCGGACGACCCGGCCTTGAGATTATAGTGATCGATGATGGCCGAAACGGTGGTCTCGGTGCCCTCGACGAAGTACATGTCGGGGTAGGTGCCCGCGAGCGGGTAGCTGTCGCACAGCACGACCGACGCGCCCTGCTCGAGGCAGAGGTGGTAGAGCTCGAGGAAAAGTGCGTTTTCCTCCTTGACAGTCGCGGGCAGCGAGAAGTAGTCGATCACAAGATCATTTGTGTAACGATTTGTCACGAGAACAGTGCCGTTGCGGTCGCACAGATCGCCGCGCTGGGCGGTGATAGGCGACTCGACCGTTGAGGTGCGGGACGCTGTTGCGGGGCGGAACTCGCTGCGGCGGATGAGCTGCAGATCGATGAGTCGTATAACAAAAACAAAGCAGGCGATGCAAAAAATACTCGCCAGCGCTGTCAGTCGGGTATTAGCTTTTCGCCTGTTCATGGGATTCCTTTCTGGCGCGGAGCGCCGATGGTGTTTTTTTGAGGCGCTGCGTGCCTCGGTGCTCTTGCGCGGCAGCGGCCGCGGCGGTTTTGAAGTACTGCGTATTTCGGCGCGCCCCTCGCCCGACACCCCCACCGGGGAGATTTCGCCGCCTGCGGGCGGCCGGGGGATTTCGCCGCCTGCGGGCGGCGACCAGCGCCACGCGGCGCTGGACCCGCGCCGCCTTTGAAAAGGCGGGCGAAACTTTCAAACAGGGGGTGACGAGGGTAAATCGGGGTGTGCCAAGCTTTAGAAAGCGCCGCGGCCGCTACTCTCAAAAAGCATTGAAGCACGCAGTGCTTCAAAAAACCCGCCGCACCCCGGCATTAAGTAACCTCTCCCCTCTCCCTCGGGAGAGGGGCAGGGGGTGAGGGGTGCAATGAAGTATGCAATACTTCAAAAAGATCCGCTGTCGTCACCATAAATTCAAACGCTCTTCCACAATCCTCATCCCTGTAGATGTTACCACACTCCACCCCCACACGCCGTACTCTACGACGTAAGGCGCTTATCAAGGCGGAGGAGCCGTGTACTAATGCCTTTTGACGTCATCGGCCCCAAAGGATGGGGCCGAACCCTCCGACAGCCGGTGACGCAAATGAGAATTGCCGTGAGCTGATGCCCACGGCAATTTTTGTTCAATTCTCATTTGCGGCATGATAAACGCCGGTCCCGGTGACGCGGAGGTGGTTGGGGTCCGGGGAGGCGGAACGAAGCGTTCCGCCTGCACCGGCGTGCTCTTTCCGACTCTTTCTGTCACGAGACAGAAAGAGTCAAACCATCGATTACCGCTAACAATCGGTCAAGCCAGCCCCGAGGCTGCAAGCCTCACCCCCCAGCGCCGAAGCATGCAATGCTTCACCACTCAGATCTCAAACTGCTTGATAGCCTTTATCGCCGAGCCGTCGGGATAGTCGGCCACGCGGCCGAGCGCAAAAAAATGCCCACTCGCGTTCATCAGACGCACACGTGCGCCGTCCGGAAGCTCGGTCTTGAGCTTTTTTTGATAAATTTCACAGCCGGACCGGCAAAGCCGCTCGAAAAATGCCGGCAGAACTACCGCAGGGCAGTCGCCAAACAGCGCCTCGACCGGCAGCAGACGCGCACACAGCTCCTCCGCTGTCATCGCGTCCATCTCGTCGAGCGTCAGCGCGTTGTCCACGCTGAAATCGCCCACGCTGACGCGGCGCAGAGCCGCCATCACCCCGCCGCAGCCGAGTGACGCGCCAATGTCGGCGCACAGCGTCCGTATGTAGGTCCCCGCGGAGCAGTCAACCTCCAAAAAATAGTCCGACGGCGCGCCATCCTCCGCCGCACGGCAGGTCAACGAATATACCGTTATCGGCCGCGGCTGCCGCTCGACCTCGCCGCCCTCGCGGGCAATGTCCAGCAGCTTGCGCCCGCCAACCTTGAGCGCGCTGTACATGGGCGGTGTCTGCATTATATCGCCGCAAAAGCGGCTGCACGTCGCCGTCACCTCGTCCGCCTGCGGCAGCTCGCCTGCGTAGGACGACAGGACCTGCCCCGTCACATCCTCGGTGTCGGTGCACAGCCCCAGTCGCAGCAACGCCTCGTAGCGCTTGTGGTGGCAGACTATGTATTCGGCTGCCTTGGCCGCGCGTCCAACCAGAACTACCAAAAGCCCCGTCGCCATTGGATCCAGCGTGCCGGTGTGCCCGACACGGCGCAGCCCCAGCGCACGGCGAACGCGCCCTACAACGTCGTGAGACGTCAGCCCCGCCGGCTTGTCCAGCAGCAGAACGCCGCAGGGCTCGACTTTGATCTCAGCGCTCATCACAGTATTATGTCCTTCAGCGGGCGCTTGGGAACGTAATGGCAGCCGTCCTCACGGTAATATGCTACCTCGGCGCCGCGAGCCTCGGTCAGCACTACCTGCTCATCCGGCTTACCGAGCGCCAGCACCAGCATTATCATGTTGCTCTCGGGAATGTTCAGCGCGGCGTGCAGCTTGTCGCGGTCAAAGCTGCCTATCATGCAGCCGCCAAGACCAGTCTCAGTCGCGGCTAACAGCATGGTCTGCGCGACGATGCCGACATCCCGCAGAAATGTGGTGATGGTCTCGGCGATTGTCATGTCGCAGCAGATGACTATGTAAGCAGTCGGCGCATGCCCCTCGGGAGGCAGCTTGACGTTCTTGAGCCGTCCCGCCCAGGCGGTCAGCGGCAGAACGAGGTCACATTCCTCGGGCGTGCAGACCAGCCGATATTTCAGCGGCTGAATGTTTCGACTGGACGAGGTATAGCGTGCTATGTCGACCAGCTCAAGCAGCTGTTCGCGCGTGATGGTACAATCGGGATCAAAGGAGCGATAGCTCCTGTTTTTTTGCACTAATTCCTTTATCATTTCGGCACTCTCCGTCAGTTAGAAAATGACCACAGCGGCGTTTATCGGAACGCCCTGCGCGGTGAATGAGGCTTCGTATTCTGTCATTATGTTGCCCTCGGCCATGGGCGAGTGATGCAGGTCGCGCGTTTCAAATTCGACCGTCAGCCCGGCAGCGGCAAACTGCTCAAGACTGAAATCAAACAGTCCGACATTGTCGGTCTTGAGATAGAGCCGTCCGCCCTTGACCAGTACCCGGCGGTACATTTCGAGAAAGCCGACATGCGTCAGGCGGCGCTTTGCGTAGCCGGCCTTGGGCCAGGGGTCGCTGAAATTGAGATAAATACGCTCGAGACAGTGCTCGGGCAGCCATTCGTTGAGCCCCTGCGCATTGCCGATGACAAAGCGCAGATTGTCGCCGGGGCGGTGCTCGCGGTCAGCGGCGGCGCGCTCCAGCGCTATGCAGGCGACGTCCGGCACGCGCTCGACAGCAATGAGATTTATGTTGGGCTCAGCCGCGGCCAGCCCACAGGCAAATGAGCCCTTGCCGCAGCCTATCTCGAGGCAGAGCGGCCGCTCATGGTCAAATGGCGCCTGCGGCGACTCAAGCAGGCTGGTGGGATCGCTTATCAGCAGGTCAGCACAGGCGGCGATCCGCTCCGCACCGTGCTTTTTCCGACGCATCCGCATCAGACGTTAAAACGGAACAGCACTACATCGCCGTCCCTTATGACGTATTCCTTGCCCTCGGAGCGCACCAGCCCCGCCTCTTTGGCGGCGGTCATGCTGCCGACGCGCACCAGCTCGTCATAGCTGACTATCTCGGCGCGAATAAAGCCGCGCTCGAAATCGCTATGTATCTTGCCGGCAGCCTGCGGTGCGCGGGTGCCGCGCGTTATCGTCCAGGCGCGGACCTCCTTGGGGCCGGCGGTGAGATAGCTTATGAGCCCGAGCAGGGAATAGCTCGAACGGATGAGGCGGTCGAGACCCGATTCCTCAATGCCGAGGTCGGTTAAGAAGGCGACCTTTTCTTCGGCGTCCAGCTCAGCCAGCTCTGCCTCGATCTGGGCGCAGACGGCTATGACCTCAGCCTTTTCCTCGGCAGCGCGTTCGCACAGCCGCTGATAGTAGGGGTTGGAGGTGGGGTCAGAGGCGTCGTCCTCTGAGACGTTTGCAACGTAGATTATCGGCTTGAGCGTCAGAAGAGGGGATTCCTCGAGCAGGGCGCGCTCGTCGTCGGTCAGCTCGACCGAGCGGGCGCATTTACCGTCGGACAGCGTGGCATAGACGCGCTCGAGCACGTCCAGCTCGGCCGCCAGCGAGCGGTCGTTGCGTGCCAGCTTGCGGGTGCGGTCGAGACGGCGCTCGATCAGCTCCATATCCGAGAATATCAGCTCCATGTCGATTATCTCAAGGTCGCGTAGCGGGTCGACCGAGCCCTCAACGTGGATTATGTTGCTGTCCTCAAAGCAGCGGACGACATGAACTATAGCGTCCACCTCGCGTATGTGCGAGAGAAATTTGTTGCCGAGTCCCTCGCCGTGTGATGCGCCGCGCACGAGGCCGGCGATGTCGACAAATTCGACCGTCGCGGGGGTGTATTTTTCGGGCTTGTACATTTCTGCCAGCACATCAAGGCGCTTGTCCGGCACCGGGACGATGCCGACATTGGGGTCGATGGTGCAGAAGGGGTAGTTTGCCGACTCTGCACGCGCGTTTGTCAGCGCATTGAAAAGCGTGCTCTTGCCGACGTTGGGAAGACCTACGATACCGAGTTTCATTTCAGAATATATCTCCTTAATTAATTTACATGTCAGAGGGCAGTCTGCGCGGGGTGACACACTGCTACACTATAATTATAACAGATATTGCTGGTTTTCTCAAGCACTATTTTGCAAATAATTTGCTCCGATGGATAATTTCTTTGTCAGATATCAGTGGGGGCATGTTTTTTTGTACAAAAAATCAAAAAGCTCTTTTCAAAATCAAAATAAAGTGGTATAATAAAATGAATATACTATGCCCGGCGCCAAAAGCGCGGTGGGCGCGCCGCCCGGACAGGGCGTGAGTATAAGAGCGTGATATTGGAGGAAGATAAATGGTATACACAAAGCTGCTGGTCGTGGACGACGACCAGAACATTTGCGAAATGCTGCGTCTGTACTTTGAAAATGAAGGCTACGAGGTAAAAACGGCAAATGACGGCGCTGAGGGCGTCCTCGCCTTCAAGAGCTTTGAGCCCGATCTTGTGCTGCTGGACATAATGCTGCCCAAGAAGGACGGCTGGCAGGTCTGCCGCGAGATTCGTGAGGTGTCATCCAAGCCGGTGATAATGATAACAGCCAAGGGCGACGTCTTTGACAAGGTGCTGGGGCTGGAGCTGGGGGCGGACGACTTTGTGGTCAAGCCCTTTGATATGAAGGAGCTGTCGGCGCGTGTCAAGGCAGTGCTTCGCCGCTCCTCGGCGCACAATGCGGCGGACGAGGGCGAGGTCATCAAATACGATAACATCGAGATAAGCAAGCAAAAATATGAGCTCAAGCTGCGTGGCAAGCCGGTTGACATCCCGCCTCGCGAGCTGGAGCTGCTGTATTTCCTGGCGTCCAATTACAACCGCGTTTTCAGCCGCGACCAGCTGCTGGACAAGGTGTGGGGCTTCGATTACCTCGGAGACTCGCGCACCGTCGACGTGCATGTCAAGCGCCTGCGCGAAAAGCTGGACGGCGTTTCGGATAAATGGGTGCTTAAAACGGTCTGGGGGATAGGCTACAAGTTTGAGCTGCTGAGCTGAGGCTGACATCAAAGCTGTTGGGAGAGTGATGGCATGTTTAAAAGTATTTTTGCCAAGTACATAACCGCCTTTATGCTGATCATTCTGATCAGCTTTGTGGCGCTGATAGCCATCATCACCTCAACGGTCAACAACTATTCCGTCGTCTCAAAATCCGAGCAGGTGGAGAGCGCGGCACATTCGGTGGCCGCCTACCTCGAGGACAAGCTGGATCGTACCGGCCTTTCCGATTTTTCGGCCTTCATCGTGCTCAATGAGGCGGATATAACGCCGGTAATGCGCGTTGTGGCGGCCAATTCCAATGATATCAGCATTCTTGTAACCGATATCAGCGGAAATATCATTCATTATACCGATAATGGCAATACGCAGATCAACCCCGGGGCTTCCATCCCCAAGGCGGTTATGAACGAGCTGATAAACGGTCGTGAAATATCCGAGCTCAACTATCTTGAGGGCGTTTTTGACGATTCGCACCTTATCTTCGCTGCCCCCGTCAACAACAGCAGCAGCTATGTTTGCGGGACGGTGTTCGTCTGCTCGTCGGCGGTGACGATGGACGATCTGCTCGAGACCATGATCAAGACCATCATGGTTGCCAGCCTGTGGATAATGCTGGCGGCGCTTGTGGCGGTCTATTTTATCACCGAAAAGGTCATCGGGCCGCTCAAGGACATGAGCAACGCCGCCAAAAGCTTTGCGGCAGGGCGCTTTGACGTCCGCGTGCCCGTGCGCGGCAGCGACGAGGTCGCCCAGCTGGCCGTGGCCTTCAATAACATGGCCGAGTCGCTTGATGGGCTTGAGAATATGCGCAACACCTTCATGGCCAACGTGTCGCACGATCTGCGCACGCCCATGACCACCATCGCCGGCTTCATCGACGGCATACTTGCCGGCGCCATACCGCCGGATAAGCACGAATATTACCTCGAGATAATCGCCTCCGAGGTGAGACGACTGTCGCGGCTGGTGTCCTCACTGCTGGATATCTCGCGCATGCAGGCGGGGGATCGCAAATTCACCATGGCGCCGTTCGATATCTGCGAGATGGCACGGCAGATCATAATTTCGTTCGAGCAGAAGATAGAGGCCAAGCGGCTGGACGTCGATTTCAGGTGCGACCAGGACAACATGGCCGTCAATGCCGACCGCGACGCCATATATCAGATACTCTACAACATTTGCGACAACGCGGTCAAGTTCTCGCGAGAGGGCGGGCTGCTGCGGCTGTCGGTGACCAAATATAAGGATAAAAAGGTGCTGGTCTCGGTCTTCAACGAGGGGCAGGGAATACCGGCCGAGGATGTGCCCTATGTGTTCGAGCGCTTCTACAAGAGCGATAAGAGCCGTGGCCTGGACAAGACCGGCGTGGGACTCGGCATGTTCATCTCCAAGACCATCATCAATGCACATCACCAGGATATCTGGGTCAAGAGCGAGTATGGGCAGAACTGCGAATTCTGCTTTACGCTGGATGCGCTTCCCGGTCAGGGACACATCCGCGAGAATAAATCAAATTTCGAGAGAGGTTAAACCATGGAAAACAAGTCTAACGGAGTGCCGGAAAACGAGCTGGTGCAGAGCGATCTGCCTGCTGACGGCGCAAATGACACCGCTGAGCTTGACAATATAGAAAAAGCAGCAGAAAATGACGCATGCCCCGAGACGCCTGAGATGACAGAGGGTGCTGAGACGCCAGAGACGCCCGAGGCGGCAGCGTCATCCGAAATGCCGCCCGAGCCCGAAATGCCGGCGTCTGTGCGGCAGCCGTCCCCCTGGAACGAGCCGCAGGTGCGTCCGTCGCCGAGTGAGGCGGGCTACCGCTGGAGCTACGACGGTCAGCAGGCACACCGCAAAAAGCGTCGTTCGGGCGGCGTGCTGACCTACGCTATCATAATGACGATCGCCTTCTGCGTCTGCCTGACAACGCTGCTGGGCGTGGTGCTGGTCGAGGCGGGGTACCTTACGCCGCCCGTGACGCGCACGATATTTGTCCGCGAGTATGATTCCGACAGCGGCGTGCTGACCGTGCCAGAGATCATTGTGAAGTGCAAGCCATGGGTCGTTGGGATAGAGTGCAGGCTGTCTGCGGTTTCGTCCAGCGAGGGCAGCGGCATAATTCTCAGCGAGGACGGCTATATTGCAACAAATGCGCACGTTGTAGAGGAGGCTATGAGCTGCACCGTGACGCTGCAGGACGGCAGCAAGTACGATGCTGAGATAGTCGGCTTCGACACGCTGACCGACCTCGCGCTGCTCAAAATATCGGCTCGCGGCCTCACGCCGGCTGAGCTTGGCGACTCCGACCAGCTGATCGAGGGTGAGACCGTCGTTGCTATCGGCAACCCGGCGGGGCTGGAATTTGCCAACACGACGACAGACGGCATAATTTCGGCCGTCAGCCGCGACGTCAAAATATACGACTCCACCGGCATCATGACCAAGCGCATGACGCTGATACAGACCAATGCCGCCGTCAGCCCCGGTAACTCGGGCGGCCCGCTGATCAACGACCGCGGGCAGGTCATCGGCATCGTCAACATGAAATACACCAAGACGAACTATGAGGGCATCGGCTTTGCCATTCCCATCAACGGCGCCAAGACCGTGCTGGACGAGATAAAGCAGACCGGCTCTTATTCGGGCGGCGTCATCGCCTCCAAGCGGCCGCTCATCGGCATTACTGCGGGCGGCATCGAGGCCGGCAGCGAATACACCTTTGACGACGGCTCCAAGATAGTGGCGGACGTGTCCGGCGTTATCGTGATCGAGCTGACGCAGGGGCTTGACGCTGAGACCAAGCTGCGCGTTGGTGATATAATCACCGAGGTCGACGGCGTTGCCGTCTCAACGATATACGATGTCATGGACATCGTCAACAACAAGGTTGGCGGCGACACCATCACCGTCAAATATTATCGCGACGGCGCGTATAACACCGTAATCATTACCCTCGGCTCCGAGAGCTGAGAGCTTGAAAGGCTACAATTGACATGAGCATTGCTTCTTTGATATCCGAGCTGAGTCAGCCCGGACTGCTGTCCACCACAGTGCGGCTTTTGATAGCCGTGCTGTGCGGTGGCATAATCGGACTTGACCGCGGCCGTAAGCGCCGCCCCGCCGGCTTCCGGACTCACATGCTGGTCTGCATGGGCGCGGCACTGACCATGATGATAGGTCAGTATATCGCCACGCTGCTGCTGAGCTACGACAGCTTCACCGGAACAACGGACGTCTCGCGCTTTGGTGCACAGGTCATAAACGGCATCGGCTTCCTGGGCGCTGGCACGATAATTGTCACCAGTCGCCAGGAGATAAAGGGACTCACCACCGCCGCCGGGCTGTGGGCGTCCGCCTGCATGGGTCTGGCTATCGGCGCCGGCTTTTACCTCGGCGCGATACTTGGCTGCGTGCTGATATTTATTTCCATCACGCTGATGCGCCGCGTCGAGGGCTTTATACTTGCCCGCGCACGCAACATGAACATATATGTCGAGCTGGCGGATATCAACGATATTGGCCTGGTGATCGACATGATCAAATCCTCCGGGATACGTATTTACGACATTGAGATAAACAAGGCAAGTCCTTATGTGGGCGCGTATGCCAGCGCGGTATTTTCCATGCGTTTGCCGGAAAAGCAGCCGCACTCGGCCATTATTGCCAAGCTGGCGAGCATCAAGACCATCCGCTCGCTGGAAGAGATATGACGCGGCGCAGCCCGGAAAGGAATAGTAACAAAAATGAGCTTTAGTACAATAATTGACTACCTTAGAGAATTTAACGCCGAGGCGGTGATACTCCGCATGCTATTGGCCGTTATTTGCGGCGGTCTTATCGGCGTCGAGCGCGAGCATAAGCGCCGCCCTGCCGGCTTCCGTACACATACGCTGGTCTGCCTCGGCGCGGCTATGACCACGCTGACCAGCCAGTTTCTCGTCGTGAGCGGCTGGACGACCGACCCCGCGCGCCTTGGCGCACAGGTCGTGGCCGGCATCGGCTTCATCGGCGCCGGAACCATTATCGTCACCCGCCGCCGCCAGGTCAAGGGATTGACCACCGCAGCCGGGCTTTGGGTCTCGGCTATCATCGGTTTGGCCGTCGGCGCGGGCTACTACGAGGGCGCACTTGTGGCGACAGTGTTCGTGCTGGTGGCTGAGGTGCTGCTGTCCAAGATCGAGTGGTACATATCCTCCAAGGCTAAAAACATAAATGATTACGTCGAATACACCGAGACGGAGAGCGTGGCCGAGATCGCCGAGGAGATCAAAAAGCTGGGCGTTGGTATAATGGACATCGAGATCACCCGTGCGCGTGCCGCCGAGGGCCCCATGATGAGCGCCATTTTCGCGCTTCAGCTGGGCAATAAGGTCAAGCGCGAGGATCTGCTGTCACAGATACAGGAGATCAAGGGCGTGCTCTCGATCGAGGAGCTTTGACGGCAAAATTGCAGATATGTATTAAGACACACTGCACCATTGAGCAAAAAGAATTATGCGGGGGCCTTGACATTTCCGTGCCGCTTTGATATAATAAAACAAAAATAACAATCCGCCACCGGGTGGAAAATGCTGAGAGCATTTGTTTGTGCATCGTTAGGTCTTTTGAAGATGCGCACGCAAATGCTCTGTTTTTTGTTCGGGGCGGGGGAAAGAGGTAGCTATGAAAAAACACACATCCGTCCTTCACTATTTTTCGCGCGGCGAGATAGCGCTGTGGCTGGGCTCGCTGGTGCTTATCGTCGGATCGTTTTGCCTGCTCGACCGCGAGAATTACCTGACGCTGGCAGCCTCGGTGATAGGCGTCACGTCACTGATTTTTAACGCCAAGGGCAATCCGGTGGGGCAGGTGCTCATGATAGTCTTCAGCCTGCTGTACGGCATCATCTCGCTGAGCTTTCATTATTACGGCGAGATGCTGACCTATCTCGGCATGACGCTGCCCATGGCAGTGCTGGCGCTGGTGTCCTGGCTGCGGCATCCGTTTGAAGGACGCCGCGCCGAGGTCGAGGTCAATCGGCTGTCGCGACGGGAGCATGCGCTTATGTGGCTGCTCAGTGCAGCGGTCACGGTGATCTTTTTCTTTGTTTTGCGCGCGCTGGGCACGGCAAATATCATCCCCAGCACCATCTCGGTGACGACCAGCTTTGTGGCCGTTTACTTCACCTTTCGCCGCAGCCCGTATTATGCGCTGGGCTACGCGGCCAATGACGTTGTCCTTATCGTGCTGTGGGTGATGGCGGCGCTGGAGGAGCCGCGATACGTTTCGGTGGTCGTCTGCTTCGCGGCATTTTTGGTGAACGACATGTATGGCTTCGTGAGCTGGCGGAGGATGGAGAGGAGGCAGGCCGCCAATGCGGCACGGAGTCACGGCGCCCATCCCCGAGACGGCCGCAAAGGCCCCAAGCAGCCGCAATAATATCAAAAAAGGCTTATATGAGACGTAAAAATATCTCAAATAAGCCTTTTTGAAGGTTTTTAAGATGCTTTAGCTTGCTGTCACGCGCGGGGCAGCTTGACGGTGAAGGCTGTGACCTCGTTTTCGGAGCGCACCCAGATGAGGCCGTGGTGCAGGTCGACCACGCGCTTGACCACCGCGAGGCCGACGCCGTTGCCCGGCGTTGCGTGCGAGCGATCCTCCTGATAGAACTTTTGGAAGATGCGGCGCGTGTTTTCGGGCGCGATGCTGCTGCCGGTGTTCTCAACGGTGATCAGCACGTTGTCACCGTCCTCGGCAATGCGCACTGTGACGGTGCCGCCGTAGGGCGTGAATTTTATGGCGTTGTCGATGAGGTTGATCCAGACCTGGCAGAGCAGCTCCTCGTTGGCGCTTATCTCAAATTCGTCAAAATCCAGCACGAGATCGAGGTTCTTTTGCGTCCATTTGGCCTCAAGAATTAAAAAGCAGTTGCGTATTTGCTCGGATAAATTGAATTTTGTGATATCGGTCAGTATCGTCTGGTTTTCGACGCGGGTGAGGCTCAGCACATTGGTCGCCATGGAGGACAGCCGCTTGGATTCCTCCTCGATGATGGTGATATACTCCTGCCGCTGCTCCTCGGTGATGTCGCTCGAGCGCAAAAGCTTGGCAAAGCCGGCGATGGAGACGATGGGCGTTTTGAATTCGTGCGAAAAATTGTTGACAAAGTCCAGCCGCAGCAGCTCGGTGTTCTCAAGATCCTCGGACATGGTGTTTATGCTGTCGGTCAGCTCCTCGACGATGGGCACATGGGTGAAAAAAGTGTCAAATGACAGTCGCGCCTTGAAATCGCCTGTTGCCAGCCGGTTCATGACGTTGATGACGCCGTTGATCGGCATAACGAAAAGCCGCCCGAACAAAAACGAGAAGGCGCCGCCGAGAACGACGCTGAACAGCATCATCAGCAGCACCAGCTGCGAGACGCCGAGGGTGTCAAGCTCGGTCGTTGGCAGCACGCCGGTGTTGATGAGTATCAGCATGGCGCCGTCGGCCACCAGCAGCACGGCCAGCAATATGGCAAACACCGCGCCGGCAAACAACAGCGTCAGCGACAGACGCGATTTGTGCTGCCGCAGCTTTTTTTCCTTGCGCTTCATACGTTTTTCACCGCCTTATAGCCCAGCCCGCGAACGGATTCTATGCTGAATTCCTCCCAGCCCTCAAAGCGACGGCGCAGTCGGCCGATGTGAACGGTCAGCGTTTCCCAGCCGCTGTCGGATTCCATGCCCCATATCTCGTCCATCAGCTGGATGCGGGTGAATATCTTGCCGGGGTAGGACAGCAGCTTGTACAGCAGCAGAAATTCCTTTTGTGGCAGCTCCTGCACCTGTCCATGACCGCTGACGGTCATGGCGTCATAGTCCAGCACCACCTCGCCCACCACTATCCTGCGCTCGTTGACTATTTTGGCGCGGCGCAGCAGGGCGCGGATGCGCAGCAGCAGCTCCTCTTCGTCGATGGGCTTGGTCATATAGTCGTCCGTCCCGACGATAAAGCCGCGGCGACGGTCGGCCGGCAGCTGCTTGGCGGACACCATCAGAATAGGCATGTCGTTGTTGGACTCGCGCAGGATGCGGGTTAATTCATAGCCGTCGATGCCGGGCATCATGATGTCGAGCACGGTAAGATCGATGTGGACCTCGCTAAGCCTTGCCAGCGCATCCTCGCCGTTTTCGGCGGTGAAGACGGTGTAGCCGTCCCGCTCAAGGACGGCGCGCAGCAGGCGGCGGGTGTTTTTGTCGTCGTCGACGACGAGAAGCTGAAACATACTACCTCCATATATGGCGTCGGAGCCGGCGCCGTCGGCGCGTCCCGAGCTGCGGGGCGGCCGCGCGGACACTGACTCCGGCAGTTTATTTATGCATTATTTTGCCGGCCGTGCGGCGTCTACCCTGTCAACAAGGTAGCTGCCGACCCGGTGCATGTACTCCAGCCCGATCGGGACAAAATCGTCGGGCGCGGTGATGACGGTGGTACCCTTGATCTCATATGTAAAGACGCCGCTGTAGTCGATCTCGCCGAGCGCGCGGGTGATGCCCGCCCAGTCCAGCTTGCCGATAAAGGGCATCTGATGCTGATCGCTGCAAAAATCGTTGTCGTGTATATGCAGTGCCTTGAGGCGGTCGTGCCCCAGCGCACGGACGACGTCGGCAGCGCAGACGTCGCTCGCCGGCAGCGATACGTGCCCGACGTCGAGGCAGGCAACCATGTATTCACTGTTCAGCGTGTCGATGTAGCGTACAAATTCCTCGGGGGTCGAGCAGGTGTCGTGTACCCTGAAGTGTCGGAGCGCGTCGGCCTGGAACATGTTCTCAATGCCTGTCATGACGCCGTTTTCACGGCAGACGGGGATGAGCCCGCGGTAAAATTCCATGTTGCGCTCAAATATCTCCTGCTCATGTCCGCGATAGACATAGTGATGCAGCGGGTGTATGACGCAGACCTCGGCGCCAAATATGCCGGAGATCTCTATCGCGCGGTGCAGGCGCGGCAGAATGACCTCGCGGAAGCGCGTCTCGTCGTCCCAGCCCTTGAAGGAGAAGGGAGCGTGCGTCTGATTGATGCGCAGCCCCAGCTCGTCGCAGGTGTGTCGAATGGACTCGGCGCGGTCGCGCCAGCTGCTCGAATTGAAAATGTCGTCGTCCTTCACCATCTGCTCGAGCGAGTAGTCGATGCAGCGAAAGCCGGCGTTGCGGTAGAGTTTGGCGCAGGTCTCAAAGTCGTAGCGCGAGAAAAGGTTGTGAACATTGATAGAAAGCTCCATGATAAGCCCCTCCGTTTTTTATAGCACTATCCCGGCTATCTCGGCCGGATCGGAAATCAGATATTCTGCTCCCAGCGTGGCGATAAAGTCGCGCTCGCGGAAGCCCCAGTCGACGGCGATGCAGTCCATGCCGGCGTTTTTGGCGGTCTGAATATCCACCTCGGTGTCACCGACGTAGACGGCCTGGCTGCGCTCAAAGCCCATGTCGCGCAGCACGGCGTTGACGGGATCCGGCGACGGTTTTTTCTGCATGCCGGGGCGCTCGCCGATGGCGTAGTCAAATATGCTGTCAAAATAGCTGACGCACAGCTCCTGCACGGCCTCGTCTATCTTGTTGGAGACGACCGCTGTCTTGACACCGGCGGCCTTGAGCTGACGGATGAGCGGCATGATGCCGTCGTAGGCGCAGGTGCGGATGGCGCAGTGCTCGGAGTAGTAGTCCTTCATCTGGGCAAAGATGCGGTCGGCCACATCGGCGGGCGTGCCCTGCGGCAGGCTGAGATCGGACAGTGCGCGCAGTCCGTTGCCGAGATAGCTGCGTATCTCGCGCTCCTCGCGGGTGGGGAAGCCGTTGGCGGACAGCACATGGTTCATGCTGTCTGTGAGATCCCCGAGTGTGTTGAGAATGGTGCCGTCCATATCGAATATGACAAGCTGATATTTCATTGGTGTTTCCTTTCCTATATTATAAGTACGATCAGCGGGAGCGTTACCACGCAGAATATGGTGGCCAGCAGCACGACATTGGCGCTCATCTCCTGCTCACATTCATGCAGCTCGGCCATTGACAGCAGCATTGAAGCTGACGGCGCGGCGCTGAGCACCAGCACGCAGGCCTTGAAGGTGTCGCCGACGAATGGCAAAAAGTAGACGCAGACGTAGGCGAACAGTGGAAAGACCAGCAGCTTGAGCGCACATATGATGTAAACGAACGCCCTTGAGAGCAGTCGCTTCAGGTCGACCGAGGCCAGCCGTATGCCGAGCACCAGCATGCACAGCGGTGTTGTCATTTTGCCGAGCAGCGAGACAGCACCTCCAAGTTCCGCCGGTAGCTGTATGTCGAGAAAATACAGCGGCAGCGAGATGATGATAGCTATCATGGTCGGGTTGAGCAGCGCGGCGCGCGGCGAGATGTATTTGCGGTCATGCGTGATCAGAAAAATGCCGACGGTAAAGACCAGCAGATTCATGCTCATGCTATACATAGTGCTGTAGCCTGCCACGACAGGTGCGTCGGGGAACAGCGCCTGCACCATGGGCATGCCCATAAAGCCGACATTGCCGAAAATGGCGCCAAAGGACAGTATGCGATATTTGGCGTCGTTATAGCGGCGGTGCAGCACTATGTAAAGAATGAGAAATGAGAATATCTGTATGACGAGCGTAGCGACAAAGAAAATGCCGAGGTCAGCGGCGCTCTCGGGCGAAAAGCGCAGGCCCTGGAGGGCGCTGATGATGAGCGCGGGGGAGCACAGATAGATCAGCACCGAGGACAGCGCCTTGGCGTGCTCCGCGCGGGACAGCCCGGTCTTGACCAGCGTAAAGCCGCAGGACATATACAGCAGCATTATGAGAACGTTTTTGAGTGCGATGTAAAACATATATGGTATCCTGTTCAGTATTTGCCGCCGTCAGCGCCGCGCCGCGGCGCTGACGGCGTATTTGGGACTTAGCTCAGTGTGAGGTCGCCGTCCCGGATCCAGCCGATGCGGCGCAGCAGCTGACCGAACAGCAGCGACAGCACTGCCGGCAGCACGATGCAGCACAGGACAAGTCCTATCCACATCATGGGTGTGCTTTGGGTGTCGGTGATGACGCCGATGGGGCCAACCAGCCCGCAGGTGCCCATGCCGGCGGATACGCCGGTGCATTGCAGCTTAAAGACAGTCGTTGATATGGGGCCGACGATGGCGGCGGCCAGCGTTGGCGGGATCCAAATGCGCGGATTTTTGCATATGTTGCCCATCTGGAGCATGGAGGTGCCCAGACCCTGTGACACCAGCCCGCTCCAGCGGTTTTCCTTGAACGACATGGCGGCAAAGCCAACCATCTGCGCACAGCAGCCGACGGTGGCGGCACCGCCAGCTAACCCTGTGATGCCTATCATGGCACATATGGCGGCGCTGGATATCGGCAGCGTCAGTATCATGCCGACCACGACCGAGATGACGATGCCCATGAGCACCGGCTGATATTCGGTGGCGGTGTTGATGAAGCTGCCGAGATAGTACATCGCGTATGCGATAAGCGGGCAGAGCAGCCAGGAGGCCACAAAGCCGCCGAGTATGGTGACGATGGGTGTTACCAGTATGTCGACCTTGGTCTTTTGCGAGACCAGCTTGCCCAGCTCGCAGGCGACGATGACGGCAAAGAAGGCTCCGGCAGGACCGGCGGTGTAGAATATGCCCTCATCGCCCTTGGCGGTTGCCGCCCAGGAGATGATGCGCCCGTCCATGAGTATGGCGCCCATGGCGTTGCCGATGCTGCCAACGGTGGCGCAGGAGAAAATGACCAGCGGCGGCATTTTGAGTCGATATGCCATGGCGACGCCGATGGCCATGCCGCAGGCGCCCTTGGCGAATGCGGCAACGGTTGCAAGAAAGCCGAGGTAGGGTATCTTGCTGAGCGTGTCGAATATGGTGCCGATGAGCAGCGAGGCGAACAGGCCGAGCGCCATAGCGCTCATGGCGTCAATAAAGTAAAGGTGACAAAGCTTTTTTAGTTTTTCCATGATGCCCCCCGTGGTTCGTGCTTATTTACCCAGCAGCAGGTGGCGGAGTATCTTTTCGGGCACGTCGGCGAGGTAGTCGTTCTCCATGAGCTCGAGCATTCCGCGGTCGCAGAGCGCGGCCAGCTTGGGATCCATGGGCACGCGCCCCAGCAGCTCAAGGCCCATGTCGGCAGTCACCTGATCAATGTGAGATTCGCCGAACACCTTTATCTCGCGCCCGCAGTCGGGGCACTTGACATAGCTCATGTTTTCAACCACACCGATGACGGGGATGCTCATCATTTGCGCCATGTTGACGGCCTTGGCCACTATCATGGACACCAGCTCCTGCGGCGAGCTGACGATAATGATGCCCGAGAGTGGGATGCTTTGGAACACCGTCAGCGGCACGTCGCCGGTTCCGGGAGGGCAGTCGACCAAGAGAAAATCAAGGTCGCGCCAGATGACATCTGTCCAGAACTGCTTGACCGTGCCCGCGATAACGGGGCCGCGCCAAACGACCGGCTTGCGCTCGTCGTCCAGCAGCAGGTTGACCGACATGACCTCGATGCCGGTGGTGGTGCGGGGCGGGATGAGGCCGGTTTCGTCACCCTCAACGTCGGCATGAAGGCCGAATATTTTGGGTACGGAGGGACCGGTGATGTCGGCGTCGAGTATGCCGACCTTATAGCCCTGGCGTGAGAGGTTGACGGCCAGCATGCTTGTGACGAGCGACTTTCCGACGCCGCCCTTTCCGCTGACGACGCCTATTACATGCTTAACATTGCTAAGCGGATTGGGCGCCTCGTACATGCTGCCGGCACCACCCTTGGAGGGGCAGTCCGCGCCACAGCTTGAACAATTATGAGTGCATTCTTCTGACATTATTTGACCTTGCCTTTCCGGCAGGCATCCTGCGATGCCGCCATTGAAATATTGAAATGATGATGATTTTTTATCGCGTCCGAAGCCGCAAGCGGAGCAGGGAATGATAATCTGCCGCACAGGCTGTCGTATCGCGAGCGCATACTTACTCTATTATACACCAATTGCCGTTGTATTTCAAGCAAAATGCGATAATATTTTGCTGATTGGCGCTACTTTTGAGCAAAAGCGGCGCCCGGCGGCCGAAAGGGATGAAAACAATGAAAAAATTTCCGAAAAATGCGCCGCAGCTCTTGAAAAATCTGAAAAATAGGGTATACTATTAGATGGAAAAATATTAATTCAAGGATCGGTATAAAAAATGAACAACAAGCTTGAAAAACTCACAAATTTTAAGGGCATCGAGGGGCCCGTGCTGACCATCGTCATGGATGGCGTCGGCCTCGCTCCCGATACCATCGCAAATGCAGTCGCCGGTGCCTATACGCCCACGCTGGACATGCTGATGGAGAAATATCCTATGGTCAAGCTCAAGGCGCACGGCACAGCCGTCGGTCTGCCGTCTGACGACGACATGGGCAACTCCGAGGTCGGTCACAATGCGCTGGGCTCAGGGCAGGTGTTTGCGCAGGGCGCCAAGCTGGTGACGCAGTCCATCGAGTCGGGCAAGATGTTCACCTCGGATACCTGGCAGGCGCTGGTTGGCAACGTCAAGCAGTCGGGCGGCACGCTGCATTTTCTCGGGCTGTTCTCGGACGGTAACGTACATTCGCACATAGACCACCTCAAGGCCATGATAGTCAAGGCGAAGGAGGAGGGAGTTGCCTGCGTCCGCGTGCACATACTGATCGACGGGCGCGATGTCGGCGAGACCTCGGCTCTCGACTACATTCTGCCCTTTGAGCAGTTCCTCGACGAGCTGCGCAGCCCTGAGTTTGATATTATGATCGCCTCGGGCGGCGGCCGCATGAAGATAACCATGGATCGCTACGAGGCCGATTGGTCGATGGTCGAGCGCGGCTGGCACACGCACGTGCTGGGCGACGCTGAGCAGTTTGCCTCGGCTGCCGAGGCAGTGCAGGCCTACCGCGACCGCTATCATGTCATCGACCAGGATCTGCCGCCCTTTGTCATCGCGCGTGACGGCCAGCCTGTCGGCACTATTGAGGAC
>CAYXBY010000032.1:0-19296 GCA_964463325.1 uncultured Lachnospiraceae bacterium
TGGTCGCCGCCCGCAGGCGGCGAAAGCCCCCGGCCTGCGGCCGCCTCCCCCGACAAGAAAATAAAAATCCCCCTCTCCCTGGGGAGAGGGGGCAGGGGGTGAGGGGTGCGATGAAGTATGCGGTACTTCAAAAAGCGCGGCGAGCTCTGCCGTTAAAAGGCATTGAAGTACGTAGTACTTCAAAAAATCCGCCGCACTCCGGCTCCAATCCCGGGGTGTGTGGAGCAATGAAGCATGCAATGCTTCATTCCAAATGCAAGCTGTCACAATTCAAAAACGCATGCGCCCCCAGGCAGGAGTCCGTCGGGATCAGCTGCTCGGCGCCGCAGCGCGTACAGCGGACGCGTATGGCGTCGTCCAGTACCTCGGCCTCATATTCGCCATTACCATCCTCGCAGCGGCAGCTTATCTTGCCCTCGGCCTCAAGATCGTGAATGACAAACATGACAATATCAAATATCTGCGGGTCGGTCAACACGCCGGACGTGTCCTCGTGCAGCACCGAAAAATCGCTGATGCCGTTCTCCTCCATGATGTCCAGCAGCTCCAGCTCTGTGCGGGCCAGCTCGGCTTTGACGAGATTGGTGTCGCCCATGCAGCAGATGTTGACGTCCGAGTAGGGGCAGGGCAGCACAAAAAGCTCCCTGTCGTAAAACAGCGTCGGACTTACAGTAAAGCTATGCGGATTCGGGCAGAAAATGCAGGGCACCGTCAGTCTGAGCTTGCCGTCATGCCCGCGGATGATGGTCATTTCGCTTTTGCCACAGTCGCATTTGAGCTTGACCATGTCCGCTGACAGCGAAAAAACATTGACAGCGCTAAGCACTCCCGCTCCGCAGTGAGGGCAGCGGTAGGCAACAGTGGTCTGCTTGGAATCAAGAACCATATGACATCAATTATCCTTTCGTTGATAGATAGCACCATTATCAGTATATGACAGCGGCGCTTTTTTGCCAAAAAATATGCTGTATAAGCGCAGATCGGCAGGCGGAGCCTGCCGATCTGCTTTATTCATTGCCGGATCAGGCGCTGACCTTGTCCAGCTTATCCTCGTGTACTGTGACCTTGTAGGACTCCTTGGCAGACTCAAACCAGGTCTCAAACTTCTCGTTCGCCACCAGCGTGCGACCGTTGACCTTCCAGATCGGCTGTTCGGCATCCTCGCCGAGGTAGTACATTACGTGGTAGCCGTAGGTGGTCTCAACGATGCCGGTGTCGCCATCCTTGCGCTCGTCGTCAAACAGCCAGTCGTTGAAGCTTGTCACCATCTGGCCGGGGACTACGTTGTCATAGAAGACAGAGGAGTCACCAGTGTACTCATTTGCGGCAGCCTCGAAGGACTCGCGGGTCAGACCGTCCTTGATCTGCTCAAGAATCTCCTCGGCCTTGGCCTTGGCGGCCTCTTCGGTGGCGAAATCGTCAAAGCTGAACAGAATGTGGCCGACATTGCGGGACGGCTCCTCGTTGCGGTGCATAGTTTCGGTGACCATATTTGTGGTCACAGTGAAGGAGGTAGCCTCCTCGTCGTCAGCGTTGTCGAAGACGGCGGTGTCGCCAACCTTGCGTGCGTCGTCAGATATCCACAGGCCGGATTTGTCATCCTCAGCCTCGGTCCATGCGACGGAGTCATTTACAAGGCTCTCAAGCTCATCAGTGAGGGCAGCGGTCAGCTCGACCTCGACCTTGGAGAGCAGCACCTCAGCAGGCGCGGTCTCAGTGGTGGGGGTTGCAGTCTTGCCGGCGAGAGCCAGCTCGATAGCATTGCTGATTATAGCCTTTTTGCGCTCAGCCAGACTGTCCGGCGTCGGCAGCTCGGATACTACGTAATCCTCGGACTCATCCTCGTATACGCTCTCAAACTCATCGTCTGCGATGTGCTCGAGCACTGCCTTCTTGAACTCGTCAGCCGTCTTGCAGGCCTTGAGCGTCTCGGCAAACTCCTTGTTGGCCTTGACGGCTGCATCATACTCGGTGGTGTCCGCGCCCTCGGCGGGCTTGGTCACGGACATGGAATAGCTCAGTATTGCTGCGGTAAGGAAATCAGCGGGATTTTCGTTGTAGTAGGTGTTGATCTCGTCATCGGTGACGCCGTCCTTGAACTCGTCGCTTATTACCTCAGAGACCTTGGAGGCCAGCTGGGACATCTCAAGCGCGTGACGAATGTCGGATTCCTTGACACCCACGCCATAAGCGGCGCTGATGTAGCCGGCGGTCGAATAGTTGTTGCTGGCGGCAGCTTCCTTGATGGCATCGATGGCAGCATCGATGTTCTCATAATCCTCGTCATCAAGCTCGATGCCGCGAGCCTTGGCTTCCTCGCAGTAGACCAGTATCTGCTCTACCTCGGCGATAGTGCTGTCCATGAAGTAGTCAAACCAGGTCTGCCCCTCTTCGCCACCATTGTAGGCCTGCGTTTTGAGCGAGACGCCGGTGGTCAGTCCCATGTACGAGGCAATGCTGCCGTACTGGTTCATGAAATAGTTGTAGTTCTGGTTGAACATATATGAAAGCATGGTGCCGTTTACCGAATAGTTTTCGGTCTCGGCTACGGTCGTCCAACGCAGTAAGTATCCGCCCTCAGAGATGACGCTGAGAGCTACACAGCCGACCAGCAATACTGCTATCACTATGATCGCGACTGTGCTGACCCATGCAGGGGTCTGGTTCTTCTTTTTGGTGTTAGCGGTAAATACGCTTTCAGAGCTGGCGGCTTGCTGTGCCTTGGCCAGTCTGACTCTGTTGCCTTTTCCCATGATATGAAATTCCTTTTTGAATTTTAATTGCGGCCGACTGTCTACAGGGACAGGTCGACATATACACTTATTATACCTTGTTTAGATGATAATGATATGAACATATTATGAACAAAATCTAAACATTTATCGCAAAAGTGCCAAAATTTATGATTTTTTTGATCAAACGTACATTATTATCGGCAAGACCATAGGCTTGCGCTTGGTTTTGGAGCTTAAGAAGCGTGAGACCTCGTCGCGGACGCGGTTTTTGAGCTGTATGCGATCGACCTTGCCGCGGATGCTCAGTCCCTCAAACAGCGTGTTGACGACCACCTCACGCACCTCGTCCATAAGCTCCTCGGATTCGCGTACATATACGAACCCTCGCGACACCACATCGGGCCCTGAAATAAGCAGCCGCTCCGAGAGATTGACCGAGGCCACCACGACCACCAGTCCGTCCTCGGCCAGGTGCTTGCGGTCGCGCAGCACGATGTTGCCGACGTCACCTACGCTGTTGCCGTCCACCAGCACGTTGCCGGAGGGGACGGCCTCGGCAAAGCGGGCGCCCTTGCGGTCTATTTCGAGCACCTTGCCTATCTCTGATATAAATATGCGGTTGCTGTCGATGCCCATGGAGAGCGCCAGCTCGCGGTTGGCAGTCATGTGGCGGTATTCGCCGTGGATGGGCATGAAATACAGTGGCTTTGTCAGCGCCTGCATCAGCTTGAGCTCCTCCTGGCAGGCGTGCCCCGAGACGTGGACAGCCATTGAGGTGTCGTGCATGACCTCAACGCCACCGCGGCACAGCTCGTTTATCACGCGGCTGACCGTTTTTTCGTTGCCGGGGATGGCGCTGGAGGACAGCACCACAAGGTCGCCCGGGCCCAGCGTCACCTGACTGTGATCGGAATAGGCCATGCGATAGAGCGCCGACATAGGCTCACCCTGGCTGCCGGTGGTGATGAGCGTCAGCTGCTCGGGGCGGTAGCGCTTGATGTCGTTTATGTCGACCAGCACCCCGGGCGGAACGTCCATATATCCCAGCTCCTGCGCCGCGCTGACTATATTCAGCATGCTGCGCCCTGTCACCGCCACGCGGCGGCCGTGGCGCGCGCTGATGTCGATTATCTGCTTGACGCGGTGCACATTAGATGAGAATGTAGCGATTACTATACGCTTATCGGGATTGGTGTTGAAAATATACTCCAGCGAGCTGCCGACCTTGCGCTCCGAGGGCGTGTAGCCGGGGCGCTCGGCGTTTGTCGACTCGCACATGAGCAGCAACACCCCGCGATTGCCCAGCTCGCCGAGGCGCGGGATGTCCATCATCTCGCCGTCAATGGGGGTGAGATCCAGCTTAAAGTCGCCGGTGTGTATCAGCATGCCGCGCGGCGTGTCGATGGCCAGGCAGCATGCGTCTGCGATGGAGTGGTTGACGCGGATAAACTCGACGCTGAAGACGCCGGCGCGAATGGTATCGCCCGCGTTGACGACGTTGAGCTGCGGCTCCCAGGGTAGACGGAATTCGGCCAGCTTATTTTTAATGATGCCAAGTGTCAGCTTGGTGCCGTAGATGGGTGGATTCAGTGTGCGCAGCAGGTAGGGAATGGCGCCGATGTGATCCTCGTGACCATGCGTCAGGAAGATGCCGCGCAGCTTGTCGCGGTTGTTCTCAAGGTAGGTCATGTCGGGGATGACGAGGTCGATGCCCAGCATATCCTCCTCGGGGAAGCCAAGGCCGCAGTCGACGACTATCATGTCGTCGCCGTACTCGATGACGGTCATGTTTTTGCCTATCTCATTGAGGCCGCCGAGCGGGATTATGCGCAGCTTAGGACCGCCTGCGGGGCCGCCGAGCGTCGGCCGGCGGCCGCCCTTGTGGCGAGCGTCACTTGACGCGCTGGCACTCTTGACGCCTGCGTCCTGACTGGCGCTTTGGCGGGGGGCTTTTTTGGTCGACGTACCCTTTTTGGGGGTGGTGTTTGTCGTTTCGCCGCTGCTTTTGACGGCGCCCGCCGACTCGGAGACCTTTTTGGCGCTATTGCGCGAGGAGGTCTTGCGCGTGGCGGACTTGCCTGCGGGCGCCTCGGCGATGCTTTGCGTGTCACGACTCGTCTTTGCTTGGGCGTTGCTTTGCACCGTCTTGCGACCGCGTCCGCGGCGTGTGGGTGACGGTGCGTCAGGCGCTGATGTTGATGCAGGGGCGTCCTGCTCTGCTACGGCAACCGGTGCGGCGGTGGCCGCGAGGGCTGCCAGTGCGGATGCTGAGGGCTCCTGCGGTGGCTTGCGCGTCGTCCAGCGACGCGGTGTTTTTTCTTTTTTCTGCATTATATATCCTCGTAAAAATAATTTCTATGTAGGGGGCTCAGGTACCTCACACGTCGGTGCGAGGCTGCCGCCTTCAACGTAGGAGGGTGAGAGCGGCGCTTCGTACACTCCAAAAAAGCCCCTCCGCTGCGGCATCGTTATCCGCAGCACCATAGGGGCCGAGCAATGGCGCGGCATGCTGCGCCAAAAACGGTCACGTAAAGTAGTTATATTGTAGCATATTTGCGGGCACTTGTCAATACCTATGCGCGGGACAATGAAAACATGCGCCCGGCGGCGGCGGCAGGTCATATCAGCAGCTGGCACACAAGCCAGCACAGGCCGACCGCCGCACCGCCGCTGAGCGCTCCCAGCGCGAACATTGGCAGTCGCCGCCGCGGGCGCTTGGACGAAAAGCAGCACTCGCTGACTATTCTGTTTGCCTCGCGCAGGATGTCAGCTGTCCCGGGCACGGCGCCCGTGGCGTCGGGGCGCACGATGAAATATGCCGCCTCAAAAATATCCCCTCGGCGCCCGTTGACGACTACCGTCTGCCGCGCACACCCTCTGATGACCATATCACACCTCCGGCTTGATCTCGCAAGCATTATTGACGCATTTTACACGGCTCATTCAAAAAAACGCCGTGTCCAAGCAGGGTCCGGACGAGAGGGGTAGCCGGACGTGTCAAAAAAGCGCGAAAAGCATTGAAATTACAAACGATCGTCGCCGTTGCGACGCTTCAAAAAGAGGAAATATTCGGTTGATAATCCGGTATTAAAGAGAAAAATAACAGGAAATTTGGAGAACTCAAGCTAAAAAATAGCAGATACTTTGACAACTTTTTCACAATCATTGTCTGCACGGTGAAATGCTAAAAAATGTTTATGTGCATTATCCACAACTATTCACGCGAAAAAGCCGCTAATATGCGCTCTTATTACGAAAATCGCCATTTTTCGACCAACCTATTGACATCCGTAAATTTCCATACTATAATAATGTTAGACATTTTAAAGGTCTATTCTTTACGAAAAAGAATTATAAAATCAAAGGAGAAAAAAACATGAAATCTACTGGAATGGTACGCCCTGTTGACGAGCTGGGCCGCATAGTTCTGCCCAAGGAGCTTCGTCGTAGCCTTGATATTAACGCTCGTGACTCCGTCGAAATCTTTACTGATGGCGGAAGAATCGTTCTTCAAAAGTATGAGCCCGCTTGCATTTTCTGCGGCAATGCTGATCATATCGTTTATTACGAGGGCAAGCGCATCTGCTCGGATTGCCTGGCTAAGTTGAAGGCTCTCAACTAATAATTCGAACATATCGGAGCATTTTTTAGCGCATCGGAGATGTTGTCTTCGGTGCGCTTGTTTTTTGGGGGACAAGTCCCCTGCACCCCCAAAACTTTCGAACAGCTTCGCGGGGAAAGCGCAAAAAAACGGTTAGGGTGACGAACGCTTTAGACGTTCTCAACCTTAACCGGATTTCTTTTTCCCTATTTGTTTGAAAGTTTTGCGGGGTCTGGGGGGCTTTTTCAAAAGCCCCCCAGCGGGTGCAGGGCAGAGCCCTGCATGAGCCTGCGTTGTCCGGGGCAGAGCCCCGCAATTCATTCATTCCAACTTTTGAATCAGTTGTGCTGTATCGGCGCGACTGTCGGCAACGTCGGCTATGGTGATGCGTCCCAGCTTGCCGGCGACCTCGTCGTTAATGCGGCAGAAGATGTGGTAGAGAATGCATTCGCTTTTGTCAACGCCCTCGCGCGAGCACTGGTGCGAGTCATCAATGCAGCGCGATATGGCCAGCGGACCGTCGATCAACTCTATGATGTCGCGCAGTGTTATCTCGGACGCCGGTCGCGCAAGAGCATAGCCGCCGTTGGCACCCTTGAATGATCGCACAATGCCGCCCTGAACCAGCTTGCGCAGTATTTTCAATGTAAAGCGGGCACTGACAGATGTTCTGTCCGCTATGTCCGACGCGCTCTCGTGCGCCTCACCGCTCTGCTCTAACATGCAGGCGATGCGCAGCGCGTAGTCCGCCTCCTGTGTTATCCTCATGTCTCCTCCTGTGGGCGGGCTTAGGACAGCTCGCCGTTGCAACGAATAGTAATAATGTAGTCAGGCTTTATTTCGGCGATCAGCTCGTCGCTGACGGTGTATTCACCCTCGCGCAGTACAATCATTTTTGAAAAATGCTCGGCGATGTTCTCAAGCATTTCGGTGCCGTAGGCGTCGCGCGTGACTATCGCCACGGGCAGAGTGCTGTCGTCAGTGTAGGAAATAAAGGCCTGCGTTTTGTCAAGCTCGCCGCCGCCGCTTTGCTCGAAGCGGGCGCAGGGCTGGAAGGTGCGGTTAAGCGTCAGCACGGTCTCGCTTATTACGGCGGGATCCAGGCCGAGCCGGCTTACCAGCTCACCGCCAACATTGGTGTCGGTTCCGGCGGCAAAGTCCATCAGCTCGTGCACCTCGACCTGCGGGAAGCGCTCCGCAATATAGCTCGATATAGAATGGTATCCGACATACGCGCCAAAGCCGGTCAGCATCATGTCAGTCTGGCTGTAAAGCGACTCGAGCGCACGGTGATTCTTCATGTCCTCAGATAGGTCGATGACCTTCATGCCCGCGCTGCCGCGAACCGCCTTGACAGTCTGCTTGTATGCCTCCAGCTCAGGCAGCAGCTCGACCAGCTCTGTCGGCGCATCCTCGGTGTAGACGGTCAGCTTGTCGGGGACGATAACATAGACGTATTCAGTGTCCTTGCCGGTCAGCTGCTTGGCGTCCATCACCTTTTGGGACAGCGCGTGGCGAATGTCGTCGATCTGTGAGTCAGAAAGCCGCGTAAGCCAGGAATAATCGGTGGAATAAAGCTGCGAATTGTTGCCAACTGCCACTGTGCGCGATTTGGCTTCGGGCTCACGGTATAGCTTGAGCTCGATCGGGGGGCTTTGCTCCTTGTCGCCCACGCGGGCGGTTATGCTGACGTCGACCGAATCGCGCTCTCCGAGATCGATGGACACAAAAAACAGCTTGTCAATGGCATAGCCCTCGGAGACTACCGCTCCGTCGACTGTGACTGTCATGAGCGCGCCGCTCTCAGTCTCGCCGCCGACGCAGACAGTGTGATCGTCGATCGAGCATAGCGAAAGCAGCAGCGGCTGCGCTGTGATATCATCGCTCAGCGACATGCGCAGACCGGCATTGTAGGTCAGCAGCGTGTTTGCGTCGAGCAGCTCGTACAGCTCGTATTCGTGAACGAACTGCACCACCACACTCGGCTTCAGATTGTCCAGCGTGAGATTTGAAAACTGGTGCGTGCTTTTATAGGCAACGTCGGAAAAGGTGTTGGAAAAGTAGGGCATGAGCAGCACACGATCCCATTCGTCGGTGAACTCCAGCAGCAGCGTGCTGTCACTGCCACCCTGCAGCGCGGTGCGCACCATGGTACCGTAATAGCTGCTGACAGAGTAATTGTTCATGTCGGTGTCGGACAGCGAGACGGTTTCATTTGTGATTATAGTCTCCAGCCCCGCGCGGCGTGCCAGCTCCTTGCCGTCGGAGCTGCGGTTGTAAAGACTGAGCGATGAAATGCCGACGCCCGAGGCCTCCACACCGTACAGCTGCTCAAGCTGCTGACAGATGGCGTTGTAAAGATACCATTCGCCAAGGCAGTTGAGCGAATCCTCGGTGTTGTTGTAAAGCAGGCGGCCGTAGTCCTTGACGGACAGCAGCAGGTCGGTTGCATCGTAAAAATAGTCGCATCCATTGGCGGCAAGGTGGGCGGACAGCTGCTTGAGCATGGTGCTGTCGCTTATCTCTCCTATGTAGGAGGGCATTCTGTCGCTGTAGATGGTTTGCGCATTGGGAATGACGACCAGCATGTAGTCGACGTTGCGAGCTTTGTAGGCCAGCTGACGCAGCCGCAGCACGTTCAAAAAGACGTCAAGCTCAGCGTCGCTCAGCTGAATGCCGCCGACGTAGTCCCTAAGATAGCTGTAGCCGTTGTCGCGTATGCCGGCGTCGAACAGAAAGCCATCGTCGCCGAGTATGATGTCGGCGCTGCCGATGCTGCCGAGCAGCAGGTATTCGATACGGTCGTTTAGCTGGGACAGCCCGGAATCGTTATAAAAGGCATCCGAAAAGCGGCGGAAGCTCATGCCGCTGACAGTTTCCTCGTTCTCAATGCTGCGCGAGGTCATGGCTGAGATGCCGAAATAAAAAGCAAAGGTGAGTATTATACCGACGAAAAGCGCCGTGCATATAACGTTGGCAGGGCGCGGGTGCTTGCGTTGCGTGCTCATGACTTATACTCCTTTCAAAAGCGGAAATGCTTTAGTGCCCGCGTGGCATATTCGGGGTACTGCGGCAGATAGAACAGGAGTGAGAAGGCAAACAGCCCCAATATCAAAACAGTGCGCACACCGTCATAAACGCTGCGCAGTCCGCGCGGCAGAAGCGCGGCGACCTCGTTGTAGCGATGGTAAAGCGGTATCATCAGCAGCGCGATGCCGAGCGACGCCAGATAGCGCCCGCCGGACATTTCAATATAAATGTAGTAAATGCTGAGGTCGGGCGACGTCACCGTAAGGGAGCCGGCAAGATCCAGCAGCGTGGCGGGGGAGCTTGCGACGCCGGAGGTCCAGAAAACGGTGGCGACGCAAAAGGTCAACAGCCAGCCCAGCGGCCACAGACGGCGGTGGCGGAGCAGGGCACCGTCCGCGCCGCTGATGACAAGCAGCGCGACAATAATTCCGGCTACAAGACCGGTCAGCAGCAGTGCCGGTGTGCACTTAAGCCAGACCGCCAGCCAGACTACGCCAAGCCCACTGCGAATGGCGTCCACGGCACGGTCGCTCAGGCGATTCCCAAAGCAGGCGCACAGCGGGGAGCACAAATAGTCGTCAAACCATTGACCAAGGCCGCGAAAGCAGCGCGAAAAATACTCGGAGGGGGTGCGAGCCGACAGCAGACTGCCGATGTCCTCGCCAAATTCCAGTCCGAACATAAGCGCGACGCCGCGAGCCATGCAGGCGAGTCCTGAAAATGAGAAAAAGCTTATAATGAACATCAGCACAGCGGCGGACAGTCCAAGCGTGAGGTTAAGTGCGCCGATGCCGTTGCTCAGAATTTTGTCATAAGCATGGAGCAGCACTGCCGAGACGGCCATGTGCTCGACCAGGCCGACGGCAAATGTGCGCATGCCCTCAGAAATGCGGTTGACAGAGCAGTCCGCCTGCTCGAGGCAGCGGAAAAACACCTTGTACCTGACTACCGGCCCAACTATGAGCAGGGGGAAGCAGGTCAAATACAGCAGCGAATCGAGCGGGCTGCCGGGCGCGACATCGCCGCGGGCAATATCTATAATGTAGGATATACAATGCAGCAGCCATATGGCGGCGCCGAGAGGGAAATAAGCCGAGGGGGTCGCTTGCTCGACGACGCGCAGCACGACAAGCAGCGTTAGCGCGGCCAGCACGCCGACCATGGCGACAAGGCGACGGCGGCTGCCAAACTCGTCATCGCGGCCGCGTGGCGCGACAAAAAGCCCCGCAAAGTAGGTGGCTGTCACGGCGGCGGCCATGATCGCAATAGAGAGAGGCGAGGCGAGATTGGCTAATATGTAGTAGGCGATCGAGATCATCAGCAGCACGGTGCGGCGGTGCTGACGCGGTGACAGATAGAATGCCGCCAGTGCAAGCGGCAGAAACAGAAAAATAAACGATGCCGATGCAAACAGCAATTCTATCACCTCCCAAAACAGTATACTTTATTTTATCACATAATGGTCAGTCTTGCAAGACATTTACATAAATAATTTGATGGAATTAGTTACATGCTGCCGGACTGATAGCTGTCGCGCAGGGTGGTGTAGAGCTGTCGCGCGGCTTCAAGACGGCGGTAGACGGTACGTTCGTCGCAATGCAGCTCGTGCGCGAGACGCAGAACGCGATATGTGACGTCGTTTTTGCGCGGGCGTTGCCGTGCGCAGCCAAAATAAACGGTTCGGACGGCGCGGACGGTCTCCTGCTGTCCTGAGGCTGAGAGCAGGCGCAGCGTGTCGTAAGCAGCCAGCATGTCGAGCGCGGCGGCGCGGCAGGAGGTGACGCCGGAAATGACCTGATAGGCTTCGAAAACGTCGAGGTGACGGCGGTCAAGTCCCAGCCGCGCGAAGCGGCGAAATGCGCGGGCGGCAGGCAGTGGGGAATAGGATGTGGCGCGGTGTTGGATGTACATGGCTGCTCCTTTTGTTGAAATGTCATAATAATTATAGAACATCTGTTCTGCATTGTCAAGTGCTATTTGTACTTGACAGCGGTCAAAATGTATGATATAATTAATGTAATTAAGAATCCGCCATGTGTGCGGATAGAATTTGGAGGCTTAAACGATGAAAACAGCTCAGATCAGATTATCCACCATTCGTGACGTGCAGGATTTTGTTGCAATTGCCACCGGCTTTGACGGCGATCTCGACCTCTCCTCCGGCCGCTATGTTGTGGATGCCAAGTCCATTATCGGCATTTTCAGTCTCGACCTGCTTTCGCCCATTACGCTGACTGTCCACTCCGGAAACGCTGACAAGCTGTTTGCCGAGCTGGAGCGTTTTATGGTGAAGTGAAGCATTGCATGCTTCGGCGCTTTTGAGGGCGAGCCCTCGGGAAAATTGGGGCAGAGTGTGCCTTGTTGTTCTCGAGGGCGCGCCCTTTTGCTTTTTGCGCCGCACCTCAGTCGGACATCTGAGGACGGCCACTATTTGTAAAATAATCACTTACTTCTGGTTATGGCGATGCTGGCGCTGGCGGCAATATTGGCGGTGGCCTTTGGGTACACATTCTTTACGGCAAACGGCTTTTTGAATACCATTGACAGACACAGCAGGGAGGGAAATGACAAATGAAGCTGTCTCGAGACTATATCCGCAGTCTTATTGCGGCCGGCGTCCGCTGGCTTGGCGCTATCGTGGCCTGGCGCGTTGTGACATTTATAATTTATACCATACTGCTTTCGTCCGAGATCAATATCATTGTTGACTATGATCGCAACACGGCGCTCGCACGCACGATAGTGGTGGCGGTGTCGTTCGTGTCCTTTGTATTGTTTTTGCTTTTTTGTCATTTGCTCTATGTGCGCAGCAACGACGCCGAGCGTCGCCGTGTGCGGGGCGAGGCCAAGCAGCCCGGCTTTTCGGCGCTGCGCTTTACGCTCGCATATTGGCCGTTGATAGCCGTCAAGGTCGCGCTGCTGGCGCTGACGCAGCTGGCGTTCTGCGGATTTTTTGCGGCCTTCGGTTGGCGCTACACCGTCGAAACCGGCTCAACCATCATCGAGCGGCTGCACATAGCTGATGCCGGCTGGTATCTTTTGACCGGGAACGCGGCGCTGGGGCTGCTGCTCAACATAATATTTGCGTCTATATTGCTTTATGCCACACAGCTTTTGGCGGTCAAGCAATTTGCGGCCGATTGAGCCGCTGACAACGCAGAAGGGGCAGAGCCCGCGGACACATCGTCCGGGCTGCTGCCCCAAATTTATTATTCGTCAGGCACGTCAGACACTGGAGTTACGGGTTTCAAGACAGGCATCTCCATGTTATCAAGCTCGTCCTTGACCGATTCGTACAGCTGCGTCAGTAGCTCATAGCTGCGCGGGGTCCGCTTGGCGTCGATATGCAGCGTTACGCTCTCATACATCAGCGGATAGCACCAGGAATGCGGGGGTGACTGTGAGTGAATCCAGCCGTATGGCGCCGTCATCGTTCGGAACAGACTCCATCGACAGATACCTCCGCTGCTCGCGGCTCAGCGCGTTAAACTCGGAGATGTAGGTCTCAAGCAGGCGCTCGGCCAGCTCATTATCTGTTTGCGGCAGATGCTGTATATAGGAGAAGCTTCCACTGTTATCATACAGCTTGATATAAATGCCGGCGCTCTTTTTTGAGTAGGCGCAGTCACTGCCATCGAGGCGATATTCTGGCGTGGGGATGAGTGCGTACGCCATGGCCATGAGGCTGTCGGTGGTCGCCGGATAGTAGTTGGGATCGCGGTACTGCGAGGGTATCAGCTGCATGACGTTCTCGAGCTCATGGGAAACCTGATCATTGAAGGATGATGGATATTCCCCACACAGCCGGCGCACGACCGTCCGTCCGCTCTTGGTGGTCAGCTCGACCAGAACATAGTTGTAGCGCTGGTATTTGTTCCAGCGGTGGTTGTAGCTGAGCAGCCCGGTGACAACGCGGTGCACATCCTTGTCACGGATGGGCTCCTCGGCGCATGCGAAGTAGTCGAGAGGGTTCGGATCATTATTTTCTTGTCTGTAATAGGTGGTATCGTTGATCTTCGGTGCCAGTCTGACGTAGTCGATGTCGTTCGGGTCGGTTGGCGTGCTTGCTCAGAACGAGATGCCGGTCAGCCAGATGCAGCAGGCGAACAGCGCGGCAAAGAGTGGTAGTATCCAGATGCTTCGGGTCGCGCTGAGCATGCTGCGCAGCTTTTTTGTGGTGATGAGCTCATAAAGATAATAGATCACGATGGTGGCCACGCCGAGCACCCACAAAAGCTCACTGCCGCCGTCAAAAAATGCGACGTAGACGAACAGCATTGCAGTTGGCAGCGAGATGAGCATGCGATAGAGCGTCTGCTGCCACTTGCCGGGCGCGGGCATGCCGGCGCTCTCGCTTTTGCGTGCGCGGAAGATGAGCCAGCCGGCAGCCACATGCACCAGTGCCAGCACGGCTGAGTATATCAGCGGCGGCAATTGCGGCCCGCGGATCATCAGCGACAGCGGCTCAAATAGCATGAAGGCCAGATAATCCTCAAGCTGCGATGAGATGTAGATAAACGGTGCGTATTCCGCCAGGCAGGCCGAGAAGATCCATATCGCCATCTTGGGCAGCAGCATGACGCAGCCGTACAGCCCGATGGCGGAGATGGGCGTTCCGGTGGCGGCCAGCGCGGCCGGCACAAAGGCGGCGGTGCACAGCGTCGAGACGCCGAAATGCAGCAGCACTGTCCACACCGTGGTCATGCTAAGCGTGATATACGGCGTCGTCAGGCACAGCGGCAGCCACAGCAGGCCGCTGACAATGACAGTCACCAGCAATATGCCCCATATCCAGGTCATACCCGCAGCGAAAAAGCTGAAATACAGCGCACTGCGCGTCGCGGGCAGGGAATGGTAAAAGTCCGAGTCGCGGCGGTTGGTGAGGAAGGAGAAGGCGGTGTACATTATGATGGGCGCCAGTGCGATCAGTCCCCAGAGCAAAATGGCATAGAAGGCGTAGCTTACCTCAAAGCTATAGTAGCCTATGTCGCGCTGACTTTGAGTTATCATGTTGATGAGCGGCACGAGCGCCGAGCCGACCACGCAGACTATGCCCGAGCATATGCCCGCGACACGTGTGCGGCGCAGGCCGAGGCGGTAAAGCCCCGAGTCAAACAGCTTATTCATGCTGAACCTCCTTTGCACCAAGCTCCTTCAGCCCATCGGTGTAGCCGAGGGCGTCGAGCTCATAAATGAAGACCTCCTCGAGACTGAGCGGCAGTATGTCGAGCAGCGCCGGGGCAGGGGAGCGCGAGCACAGCTCATGACGTAGCTTCTCGCGGTCACCGCGAACGATCAGCGTTACCACCGAGCCGGTCTGACGGTAGGAAAGCAGCTCGATGCCGTCGAAATGCGAGCGCTCGACGGGCGTTGTGTAGCCGAGCTGGAGCTTGAAAAGCGAGGTCTTGAGATTTTGAATGTCGCTCTCGAGCACCAGACCGCCGCGGTGCAGCAGCGCCAGCTGGTCGCAGGTGTCCTCGAGCTCGCGCAACGAATGTGAGGCCAGTATGGCGGTGGCGCCACGCTCGAGAATGTCGTCATATATCACGCTGCGGACGGCGTTGCGCTTGATGGGGTCGAGACCGTCGAAGGTCTCGTCGAGAAAGAGATATTTGGGACGGGCGGACAGCGCCAGAATGATGGCGGCCTGCCGCTTCATGCCCTTGGAAAAGGTGTTGATGCCGCGCGTCATGCTCAGCTCGAAGCGCTCGCACAGTGTGCGCAGGCGCTCGACGTCAAAGGCGGGGTAGAGCCGTTGGTATACGCGCCCCATCTCGCGCAGGTCAGACTGAGACAGAAAATACAGATCGTCCGGCACAAAGGCGATGCTGCCCTTGACGGCGGGATTTTCGTACACAGGCTGACCGTCGATGGCCACGCTGCCGCTGCGGGGACGGTAAATGCCCGAAAGTATGCGCAGCAGGGTGGATTTGCCGGCGCCGTTGCTGCCCACAAGGCCGTAAACGCAGCCCTCCGGAATCGTTACGCTCAGACGGTCAATGGCGCAGAAATCGCCAAAATACATGCTGAGCTCATGTGTTTGGATCATTTTGAGTTACCTCCCTTGAGTTTTCTGCCACAGCAGACAGTATGTCGGCCTGCGGGACACCGGCTGCCCGCAGCTCAGCCGCCAGCGCGGCCAGCTCGAGCAGGCGGGCGCGGCTGCCCGACAGTATTTTTTGCTGTGCGTCGCGTGCCACAAAGGCGCCGCGAGCCGCCACGGTGACGATAATGCCGCGTCGGCACAGTTCGTTGTAGGCGCGCTGCACTGTGTTGGGGTTTACCCCGAGCAGGGTCGACAGCTCGCGCACCGACGGCAGCTGTGCCTCGTCGGCCAGCACCCCGGCGCTTATTTCACGGCAGATGCTGTCGATTATTTGCTCATAGATGGGGACTCTGGATAGCTTATCCAGCGTCAGCACTCTAACCACCTCCTGAAGATGTGTTCTAACTGTATTATTTGTGTTAATACAGTTGTATTATATCACGCCAATGACTGCTTGTCAAGAGAAAAATCAAAATTTTTTTGACAGCTTACGCCGCCCTCAAAAATCATTTTGCCACCGCAAACCTTCCGCACGATGGTTGACATCAACGCGCTTTTGTGGTATGATACCGTTGTGAATGATCTGATGTGGCGAAGGGAGGCGTGAGAGCATGAGGATAGGTAATATCGAGCTGCCGCACGGGCTTGTGCTGGCGCCCATGGCGGGCGTGGCGGACACGACTATGCGGCGTCTCTGTCGGCGCATGGGTGCGGACTACACCGTCAGCGAAATGCTCTCGGCCAAGGCGCTGTGCTACGAGCAGCGAGGGCGGCGAACCGATGCCTCCGACTGCAAAACGGCATCGCTGTCGCTCATCACGCCTGAGGAGGCGCCCTGCGCGGTGCAGATATTCGGCGCTGAGCCTGAGTATATGGCACGCGCGGCGGAAATGTTAGAGAGTGGAGAGTATCGCGGGGCGGGCGAGCTGCGCCCGGCTGCTATCGATATCAATATGGGTTGCCCGGTGCACAAGGTGGTGTCCTGCGGCGAGGGCAGCGCGCTGATGAAGCAGCCTCGGCTGGTCGAGAGCATAATTTCAGCTGTGCGCCGTGCGACGCGCCTGCCGGTGACGGTCAAGCTGCGAGCCGGTTGGGACGAGCACAGCATCAATGCGCCCGAGCTTTCGCGCATCGCCGAGGCCTGCGGCGCCGACGCCGTGTGCATACACGCCCGCACACGCATGCAGTTTTACGCGCCGAGCGCCGACTGGAGCGTCATTTCACGCGTGCGCGAGGCGGTCAGCATCCCGGTGATAGGCAACGGCGACGTGACCTGCGCTGATGATGCCGTCGCCATGCTGGAGCAGACAGGCTGCGACGGCGTCGCGGTTGCGCGGGGGGCGCTGGGCAACCCCTGGCTGTTTTCAGAGATAGTCGCACGGCTGGATGGCGTCGAATATGTTCCGCCGACACCCGAGCAGCGGCTGGCGGTCGCCATGGAGCACGGTGAGGCGTTGATCGCACGTAAGGGCGAGCGGGCGGGATTGGCCGAGGCTCGCGCCCGACTGTCGCAGTACACGCGCGGCTTTCGCGGCGGCGCGGCAGCGCGGGACGATATCATGCACGCGCCCGATCTTGAGTCGCTGCGCGGCATACTTGAACAGATAATACTGGGTTGATCGCATATATTATTAAAGGAGGCAAACGAATGGCACTTGACAATCAAATATTGCTGGCGCTGATGCGGCGTGTCGCCTCCGGAGATGAGGTGGCCTTTGAGCAGCTTGTGCGGCATTTTGAGGCGTCGATATACAATCTGGCATATTCGGGACTGCGGCACAGGCAGGACGCCGAGGACGTCACGCAGGAGGTCTTTTTGCGGCTGTGGCGCACGCGGGGCGATTTCCGCGGCGAATGCTCGGTGCGGACATATGTCATGCACATAGCGCACAACGCCATAACCGATGCCATGCGGCGGCGGACAGGCCGTGCGGTGACGGCGCTGCCTGATGACGCCGATGAGGACGATGCACCGCGCCGCGAGCTGGCGGATACGACAAATCTTGAAGAGGAATATATTCAAAAGGAGCGCCACGCAGCCGTGCGTCGCGCTATCGATCGGCTCGAGCCGGACAGCAGGACGGTGGTGGTCATGCGCGATATCGACGGCATGAGCTACGCTGAGATATCTGAGGCGACCGGGCTGCCGCTGGGGACGGTCAAGAGTCGGCTGTCCCGTGCGCGTGACCAATTAAAAGAATTTTTGAAAAAGGGGAACTTTTTCGGCTGATCTGCGTCAGTATACTTGAATACACCGGAAAGGAGACTTCCATGGATAGTAATAAAAGCATCACCCATGTCAGCTGTGAGCAGGCGGATATACTGCTGAACGAGTATATCGACGGTGAGCTGGACTCTGTGACAGCCGCCGCCGTGGAGGCTCACCTGGCTGAGTGTGACGACTGCCGACACAGCTGTGAGCAGCTGCGCGCCATCTGTGACGCTGTCAGCGACACGGCCGAGGCAGTCCCGCCCGCGCTGCATGGCAGGATAATGGCCGCGGTGCATGCCGAGGCACGCGCCTCGCGTCGCCGTCGCTTTGTCAGTCGGTTTGGCGCAGGGATCGCGGCGCTGCTTTGCTTTGGCGTTATCGCGACGGCGGCAATTCGGCACATGTCAGATGTGCCCGATGTCGATACGCCGCCTGACGGCCGTATGGCAGAGGAAAGCAGCGCGAGCTATGTCGATCAGCACGGCTTGTCCGATAAAGTGATCGTGGCGCAGCCGGAGCAGGAGCAGGACAGAGACGTATACGACCTGCCGCCGTCTGAGGGCAACGATGCGCCGGAGAATGACGGCGATATCAGCTGGTGCACGGATGACTGGATGCTTACACTGCTGGGGGATGGTAGCTTTGTCCTCGAGCGGGGCAGTGCGTCGGTCAGTGGACAGTACAGCATCGTCGACGACCTGCTGACGCTGAACGCAGACGGCCTGGTGGCTGTCTACAGTTACAGCACGGTCGATGGTCACGCCGAATTTGCCCATGTGTCGGGCGAGCGGCTGCTGTCATGAGCCGCGTATGTATACTTAGCGGTGACTGTCGGCTTTACGAGCTGACGGCACTGCTGATAGAGCAGCGTGGGCATGCGGCGGTCACGGCGCCGGGGGCGTATCCGCTGATATGGGATGCGGACACGGTGCCGCTGCCGCGGCGGACAGCCGGTCAGGCTGTGATCGCGGTGAGTCGCGAGCCGGAGCAGCTGTCTGAGGCGGTACGGGGACGATGCGTGAGCATTTTAAGCCGACCGTTTGAATTTGAGCAGCTTTGGGATGCACTTGACACTGCCCTGTCGGGTGTCGGGCGGCAGCTGCTGCCGCCTGAGCGCCGTGCGCGGATGCCGGCTATTTCGCTGGACGAGCCGCGCAGATGTGTGACCTGCGGGCGGCGCAGTGTGACGCTGACGCCGTCTGAGCTGGCGATATTTTTGCTGCTGGCGAGCCGTCGGGGGCAGGTGGTCAGTCGTGAGGAGCTTGAGGGTGCGCTGTGTGGCGAGAGCCTGACGGTGCACATGTGTGCACTGCGTAAAAAGCTTGGGACACTCACGCGGCTGCCGCTACTGACGACCGTCAGGGGGCAAGGGTATCGGCTGGGGTAGGTGAAGCATTGCATACTTCGGCGCTGGTGAGGCTGGCAGCCTCGGGGCTGGGTTGACCGATTGTTATCGGTAAGCCGATGCTTTGTACTTTCTGTCTCGTGACAGAGAAGTAACCGTTCAGACCGCCAAAGGCGGTCTGAACCCAAAGAACACGCCGAGTGTCGGAGCCCCCCATCTCCGCTTAGTACGTCCCGACCGGCGTTTATCATGCCGCAAATGAGAATTGAACAAAAAATTGCCGTGGGCATCAGCTCACGGCAATTCTCATTTGCGTCACCGGCTGTC
>CAYXBY010000033.1:0-18842 GCA_964463325.1 uncultured Lachnospiraceae bacterium
CAACGACACGGGGATTTTCAGTCCCCTGCTCTACCAACTGAGCTACAGAGGCAAACAGCAAGGGCTGCTTGGCGACCCGGATGGGGCTCGAACCCACGACCTCCAGCGTGACAGGCTGGCGCTCTAACCAACTGAGCTACCGGGCCGGGTATGGTGGGAACAGCAGGGCTCGAACCTACGACCCCCTGCTTGTAAGGCAGGTGCTCTCCCAGCTGAGCTATGCTCCCAAGCTGCCGCTTTATCGGCGACGTGATAGATTATATCACAGTTATTTCGTTTTGTCAACACCTTTTTTGAATTTTTTCAAAATTTTTTTCAGATATTTTGCCGCCATGTCGAAATTGCATACCGGCGGCCCCGCTGAACTCCCAAAACGTCGGCCAAAGCCTCAAGGCAAATGCTGCTGCATATGCCTTGAGGCTGGTCAAACGTTGAATGCGCCCCGACGGTATCACCCAAATGACGTGCCTATATGCTCCTCAAGCTCGCTCTTTATGACCGCCACCTGCGGCCCGTAGACCACCTGCACGCCGTTGCCGCGTTTGAGCACGCCCGCCGCGCCGCTGCGACGCAGCAAGTCCTCGCGCACTGCCGCGCCGTCCTTGAGCGTCACGCGCAGTCGCGTGGCACAGCAGTCCAGCGTGACAAGGTTTTCACGCCCGCCCAGCCCACGCAGTATCAGCTCGGACACCGACAGCGCCTCATCTGCATCCGTGCCACCATTTTTCGTCCCCATGGCACCATCTGTAGCCTCGACAACGTTATTTTGAGTCCCGGATGCGCCACTTTCCACCCCGGAGGCGCCATTTTGAGCTGCGCGGCGCTTGGCGTCGTAGTCCTCGCGGCGATACAGACGCGTCTCGCCGCCGTCCGCCTCGCGCCCGGGCGTCACATAGTCAAATTTGCCGATCATGAAGCGGAACACCGCAAAATACACCGCAAAATAGCATATCCCAACCAGCGGTATCATCAGCCACCGCGTTTTGTCGTTGCCCTGAAGCACGCCGAACAGCACCAGGTCTATCAGCCCGCCTGAAAACGTCATGCCGACGCCGACGCCGAGCAGGTGCATCAGCATATACGACAGCCCCGCCAGCAGACAGTGCACGGCATACATGACCGGCGCGACAAACAAAAACGTAAATTCCAGCGGCTCGGTGATGCCGGTCAGCATTGATGTCAGCGCCGCCGAGAGCAGCAGTCCGCCCGCCACGCGCCGCCGCTCGGGTCGCGCACGGCTGTACATGGCCAGCGCCGCACCGGGCAGCCCGAATATCATAAACGGGAATTTCCCGCTCATAAAGCGCGTTGCAGACACCGAAAACACCGTCGTCCCGGGAGAGGCCAGCTCGGCGAAAAAGATATTCTGTGCGCCGTAGACCAGGCTGCCGTCAATGACGGCCGACCCGCCAAGTCCCGTCTGCCAGAACGGCAGATAAAAGACATGATGCAGCCCGAACGGTATGAGCAGCCGCTCGACAAAGCCGTATATCAGCGTCCCGACATAGCCCGACCTCAGCACCAGATCGCCCAGCGCATATATGCCGCTCTGCACATACGGCCAGATCACGAACATGATCGCCCCCACCGCCACATAGGCGACCGTCGACACAATGGGAACAAAGCGCGTCCCGCCGAAAAACGAAATTGCATTCGGCAGGCGCAGCCGATAAAACCGATTGTGCAGCGCTGCTACGCCCAGTCCCACGATAATGCCGCCGAAGACGCCCATCTCGAGCGACTGTATCCCGACGACCTCGGCCACCGAGCCCTCCATCAGCACGCCTGCCTCAAGGCGGCCGGATAGCTCCAGCAGTGCGCCTATCGTTCGGTGCATGACGAGAAATGCGATCGCGGCCGACAGCGTAGCCGTCCCCTTTTCGGCCTCGGCCATGCCCAGCGCCACACCCATGGCGAAAAGCAGTGGCAGGTTGTCGAATACCACCGTCCCGACGGCCGCCAGCACCGAAAAGACGCCGTATGCGTACGTTCCCGGCCCCATTATGGCGGTGAGGCCGTAGGTATCGAGCATGGTGGGGTTGGTCAGCGACGAGCCGACGCCCAGCAGCAGCCCCGCAATGGGCAGCAGCGCGATGGGCAGCATAAAGGCGCGTCCCACCCGCTGAAGCAGCCCGAAACCACCGCTCTCGGTATTAAGCTTTGCCACTTTCCCTGCCCTCCGACCGCTGTTTTTTGTATGTCACGACGGCGCTGTGCCCGCCGCGAACGCTGCCGAGATGGGTCTCAAACCCGCGCAGCCCATCCGCCCCCGACACCACCACCGGCGTAACCGCCGACAGCCCGCGAGCGCGCAGCAGCGCCAGGTCGACCTTGGCGATAACATCGCCCGCGCGCACATCGTCGCCGACCTCGACCAGGCTGATAAAGCCCTCGCCGTCAAGGCTGACGGTGTCGATGCCTATGTGCACCAGCACATCGAGGCCGTCGTCGGAGCGGATGCCGTAGGCATGACGCGTCTGCGCGATGCTGTCGATACGCCCGCTGACCGGGCTGTATATGACGCCCGAGACCGGCTCGAGCGCATAGCCGCGCCCCAGCATTCCCGAGGCAAAGACCTCGTCGGGCACCGCCTCGAGCGGGATGGCATTGCCGTCGGCCACGGCAAGCAGCCTTTTGGTTGATAACATTGTGCTTCCTCCTGTGATACGTTTTTGTCGCTTTGCCGCTCAGTCGCACTCTGCGATGCGCTCGCGCAGGCGCAGCACCTCGGGCGGCGGGACGGACAGCTCATCCGCGCCGAGAGCCAGCAGCCGCTCTGTCAGCGACGTGTCCGCGGCCAGCTCGCCGCAGATGCCCATCCAAATGCCGGCGCAGTGTGCAGCGTCGGCGACGGTGCCGATAAGACGCAGCACCGGCTCGAGCCCGCGCCGACTCAGCGACTCCAGCGCCGGGTTTTGACGGTCGAGCGCCAGTGTGTATTGCACCAGATCGTTTGTGCCGACCGAGAAAAAATCGACCAGCCCCGCCAACTCATGCGCCAGCAGCGCCGCCGACGGCGTTTCTATCATAATGCCGACCGGCATGTGCTCGTCAAAGCGCTCGCCCGCACTGCGCAGCTCGTCCTGCACCTCGCGCAATAGCTTGCGGCAGCTGACAACCTCGTCGGGCAGCGTCACCATTGGCAGCATGAGCGAGACCTGCCCCTCGGCCGATGCGCGACAGATGGCGCGCAGCTGGGGACGCCACAGCTCGGGACGCGCCAGCGTCAACCGCACACCGCGCACGCCCAGCGCAGGATTTTGCTCGTCAGCGCCCGTCTCGAGGTAGGGCACGCGCTTGTCCGCACCGATGTCGAGAGTGCGGATAATAACCGGCCGCCCCGCCATCGTCTTAACGACGTCGAGGTAGGCGGCAAGCAGCGTCGGCTCGTCGGGGCAACGCTGCGCACCCAGATACAACAGCTCGGTGCGCAAAAGGCCAATGCCCTCGGCGCCGTTTTCGACTGCCCACGCGGCGTCCTCGGCGCCCGAGACGTTGGCATACAGCCGTATGCGGCGTCCCCCTCTCGTCAGCGTCGGCGCCTCGCGCAGCGCAAGACGACGGGCGCGGGCGTCGGCCTCAAGGCGCTGTCGGGCGCGATAGCGCCCCAGCAGCTCGTCGTCAGGCGAGACATACAGCCGCCCCTCCGCGGCGTCAAGTATCGCTACCGCACCGGCTCGCGCTGCGCGCTCAAGCTTGTCCGCCGTCTCTCCCATACCGTCCTCACGCAGACCGACCAGCGCCGGCAGTCCCAGCGCCCGCGCGATTATGGCAGTGTGCGAGCTGACCGAGCCGCGCAGGCTGACGACCCCGACAACGCGGCGTCGATCCAGCCGCAGCGTCTCGCCGGGGGTCAACTCAGGAGAGATAAGGATGCAGCCGCTCTCCTCCACTCCGTCGGTGCCCCTCGGGTCGTATTCTCTGTCTCCCGACGCCGCCGTCTCAAGCTCCGCCTCGCCGCGCAGCACCGCCGCCACCCGCGCCGCCACGTCGCGCACATCCGCCGCCCGCGCTGCCAGGTATTCGTCCTCTATCGCAGCCAGCCGCTCGGCACAGCGCTCCGCCGCCTCGCATATCGCCGCCTCGGCGGAGCGACCGTCCTCTATCAGCGACCGCGCGGCGCTCATCAGCTGCTCGTCCTCGAGCAGCATACGGTGCAGCTCGAATATCTCAGCCTCGTCCTCGCCCACGCTCTGCCGCGCCATGCGGGACAGCTCCGCCAGCTGCCCATCAGCCCGCGTGGCCGCGACACGCAGCCGCATCAGCTCATCCTCAGCCGTGCCGCCGCGCTCGCGCTGCGCCGTCGGGACGGCATCGTGTCCCCCCATGTAGCGCAGCACACCGATGACGCAGCCGTCCCCGACACCGCTGCCCTCAAGCGTGAGAAGTGCGCCGCCGCCCTGACACAGTGTCTGCCTTGTGCTCTCCATAAGCTGCCTCAGCCCATGTGCTCGCGGCAGAGCTGCTCCAGCTCGTGCGCCGCGCTTTCCTCGTCGCAGCCGACGACACGAAATGTCAGCACGTCGCCGCGTCGAGCGCCCAGCCCCATGACCGCCAGCAGCTGCTTGGCGTCGACCTCGCGCTCGCCATTGCTTATCCGTATCTCTGAGGCAAATCCCTTGGCGCAGCTGACCAATCTCCCCGCCGGCCGCGCGTGTATACCGTGCTCAGCCGCCACGGTGTATTCGAATGTCTTCATAGTCACATGTACTCCTTTGCTTTTCCTTCGTATACTATTGTGAAATAAAAAAAGCGCAAATATTCATTGCGCTTTCAAATAGTGTAAATTTTAGAAGCCTCATTCGCCGAGACCCAGCAGTGCCGAGCCGATAACCGTTGCAAATTGCGCCTGCTCGGGGAAGATAAATCGGACGTCAAAGGCGGGCGCCAGCCCCGAGATAATGCTGCGGATGGGCGCGATGCAGGCGAGATTGCCCGTCAGCACGATGTCGCGCAGGCCGTGTCCGCGCGCGGCGAAGATGGCCATCATGGCCACCGTCTCGGCGACTAAGTTGGCCACGCCGAGGGCAAGATCGTTTTTGGTGGCGAGATCACTCAGCTTGCCGAAATTGGCGGCGGTCAGCTCGTGATTTATGCCCGCGAACAGCGAGGGATCGGATATGTCCTTGACGCGCAGGTCGATCTTGTCAAGATCGCCCTTCTCACACAGCTGCTCGATGTGCTCAACGGTGTCAACGCCTATCATTTTGTGCAGAAGACCCGTCAGCGTGCCGCCGCCGACGCCGGTGCCGCCGAGATATTCGGTGATCGTTTTGCCGTCCCTACGGCTGGCGTGTATCAGCGCCGTACCGGTGCCCATGCTGACCACAATGGCCTCGCTCAGCCCGGACAGGTACAGCCCGCCCAGTCCCACGCTTGAAAATTCGGGCACGGCGCGGCAGTCGAGCGAATATATCGGATTGCGGACGAAGGTGGAGCCAACGCCCGTCATCATAACGCAGTCGATGTCGCTCAGCTCCAGCCCATTTTGGGAGGTGAAGCGACCAAAGGCGCCGTACACCGAGGTTATCGGGTCGGCGGCGCGGACGAACTGCGGCTCTATCATTTCCATCTTGCTGTCGTCGCGGCGAAAGCCGACTATCTTGGTCGTGCTACCGCCGACGTCGATGCCAATCACATTTTTCATGGTCTACCTCGCACTTTTTATTATTGAGTAATAGTATATCACACTATTGCAAAAAAATCAATGATATGGTATAATGAAAATGTATAAATATAAATCAAAAGAGGACAAAACCATGGATTTTAAAAACCCCGACACCGCCCTGCTCTCCGAAAAGGAGCTGTACATCTTTGATATGGACGGAACCATCTACCTCGGCTACAATGTATTCGATTTTGCCATTCGCTTTATCGACCATCTGCGTGCGGCGGGCAAGCGGGTGCTGTTTTTCACCAACAACGCCTCGCACACCACCGAATTTTACGTCCGCAAGCTGACCAAGCTGGGCTTTTCGCCCACTCCCGACGAGATAATGACCTCTGGCGACGTGACGATCGAGTTTCTGAAGCGTCACCGCGCGGGCAAGAGCGTGTATCTTGTGGGAACAGACGAGCTGGTCGACAGCTTCCGCGACAGCGACATCAACATGCTGAAGGGCGACGAGGAGCGGGCGGACATAGTCGTCACCAGCTTTGACACCACGCTGACCTACGCCAAGCTTGACAACGCCTGCCGTCTGGTGCGCGGCGGCGCCGAGTATCTTTCGACGCACCCCGACTTCAACTGTCCAACCGAAACCGGATTTATTCCGGACAGCGGCGCCATTGCCGCCTTTGTAACGGCCTCAACGGGCAAGACACCGACTTATTTCGGCAAGCCCTACCGTGAGACCATCGACATGATCAGCGAGGCGACTGGCATCGGTCTTGACCGCATGTGCATTTTCGGCGACCGTCTTTACACGGACATTGCCATTGGCAAAAAGCACGGTGTAACGGCTGTGCTGGTGCTTTCGGGCGAGACGCAGCCGGCGGATGTGGACGCTGCCACACCGGCCGAAAAGCCGGATTTTGTGTTTGATTCGCTGGACAATGTGGATCGCATTATGTTTCCGCAGGCGTGAGGCGCTGCGCGTTTCATAGCGAATGAGGCTTGCAGCCTCGCCGCCCCCTCTCCCGAGGGAGAGGGAAAAAGTTACTTAATGCATGGGATTTGAACCGAAGTGCGGCGGGGTTCCTGAGGCATGGCGTGCCCCGTTTCACCCTCATCCCCCCTTGCTTGAAAGTTTCGCCCGCCTTTTCAAAGGCGGCGCGGGTCCAGCGCCACCCGCGGGCGCTGCCCGCCAAAAGCACAGAAGTATGCAATACTTCAAAAAGGAGAAAAACCATGGCCTTTGATGCCGGCATGTTAGCCTGCGCCGTCGCCGAGATCAGCTCGACCGCTACCGGCGGACGCATCGAAAAAATATATCAGCCCGAGCGTGACGAAATAGTCATCCAGCTGCGAACCACGCTCGGCGGCCGCCGCATACTCATAAACGCCGGCTCCAATAACCCGCGTGTCTGCTACAGCGCCCTGCCCAAAGAAAACCCCGCTGTACCGCCCATGTTCTGCCTGCTGCTGCGCAAACGACTCGGCGGCGGCAAGCTGGCCTCGGTCGAGCAGCTGGGCTTCGAGCGCGTCGTCAGACTCGGCTTTGAATGCCGCGACGAAATGGGCTTTGAGTGTAAAAAATACCTCATTGCCGAGGTAATGGGTAAGTACAGCAACCTCATCTTCTGCGACGAGGACATGAAGGTCATCGCGGCACACCGCCCCGTCGACTTCACCACCTCCAGCCGCCGCCAGGTGCTGCCCGGCATGCGATATGAGCTGCCACCCTCGCAAAACAAGCTCGATCCGCTCACAGAGACCGAGCAGGGGCTGTCCGACCGTCTCGCCGCCACACCACCCGAGACACGCGGCGACCGCTTTATCAGCACGACGTACCAGGGCATCTCGGCCGCCGTCGCCCGCGAGATAGTCTGGCGCGCCACGCGGCACACCGACACGCCGCTCAAGTATTGCGACGCCGACCGCCTGTGGCGCGAGCTCGACAGCGTCATGCAGCGCATCCGCGCCGGCGACTACGCGCCCACCATGGTGGTGCTCGACGGCCGCCCGGTCGAATACTGCTTCATGCCGCTGCTTCAATACGGCCCCGACGCGCAGCGTCCCGCCAGCAGCGCCGGTGAGCTGCTCGACAGCTATTACGGCGAGCGCGACCGCGAGCAAAAGGTCAAGCAGCGCGCCGCCGACATACTCCGCATGATTGCAGCCGCTAACGCTCGCATCTGCCGCAAGCTAGAGCATCAGCGCTCCGAGCTGGCAGACTGCGCCCACGGCGAGGAATACAAGCGCCTCGGCGACCTCATCACGGCCAACCTCTACGCCATCGAGCGCGGCAGCCGCGAGGTCTATCTGACCGACTACTCCGACATGCGTGAGGACGGCAGCTTTTCGCTCTGCCGCGTCGAGCTCGACCCGCTGCTGACGCCCGTTGCCAACGCGCAAAAGCTGTACAAAAAATACAACAAATCCAAGCATGCAACGCTCGAGCTGACGCACCAGATCGAGCTTGGCGAGCGGGAGCTGGAATATTTGCAGTCGGTCTCCGAATCGCTCGACCGCGCCGAGACCGCCGAGGATCTCGCCGAGATACGCGCCGAGCTGTATGAGTCCGGCTATGCGTCGCGCATGAAGGGCTACGTAGCGCCGCGCCGCGTAACACACAAATATCTGCGCTTTGTGACGGACGGCGGCCTTGAGGTGCTGTGCGGCAAAAACAACACTCAAAACGAGCTCATCACGCACAAGCTCGCCGACAAAAACGACTACTGGTTCCACATCAAGGGGTGCCCCGGCTCGCATGTCGTGCTCCGTTGCGACGGCCGCGAGCCCGACGACCTCGATTTCACCCAGGCGGCACGCATCGCCGCGCTGTATTCGAGCGCATCCGACGGTCAAAACGTGGCCGTCGACTACACGCGCGTGCGCAGCCTGAAAAAAACGCCCGGTGCCAAGCCCGGCTTTGTCATCTACCACACCAACTGGACCGCCTACGTCACACCCGACGCCGCCGAGGCCGCGCGACTGGCCGTGCGCTGAGCCGGATGGCGGCAATAATACCCTGCCCTGCCGGTTAAAAAATCACTTTTACGCTTGCATCGTACAGCAAGATATGCTATAATAAAATGAAAACATTTGAAGGGGGTTAATAAACTCATGATCAAGGTTGCAATTTTGGGATTTGGCGGCATAGCACGCTCGCACTGCCGCGGCTACGAGCTGCTGGCGGCACGCGGCGAGCCGGTCAAGCTGGTAGCGCTGTGCGATATCAATCCCGACCAGTTCAAAAAGGTGGTCACAATAAATCAGGGCGGCGAGGACGTCACCGTCGCCGAGAAATATCACACCTACACAGATCTCGACGAGATGCTGGCCGCTGAGCAGCTTGATACCATTGATGTCTGCCTGCCAACCTACCTGCACTGCGAGTATGTGACCAAGCTGTTAAAGCTGGGCTACAATGTCCAGTCCGAAAAGCCGATGGGGCTGACGGGCGAGCAATGCGACGAAATGCTGCGCGTTTGGCGCGAGAGCGGCAAGCAGCTGATGATAGGCATGTGTCTGCGCTTTGAGCCGCAGTACCTGGCACTCAAGGAAATGATAGACAGCGGCCGCTACGGCAAGGTTCGCGCGGCTTATTTCACCCGCACGAGCAGCCTGCCGCGCTGGGGCTTTGAGGGCTGGTATCGCGACGAGGCGCGTTCGGGCGGCGTGGCGATGGATCTGCACATACATGACGTGGACATGGTGCGCTTCCTGTTCGGCGAGCCCTGTGGCGTACAGTCGCACACTACCGGCGGCGCCGTGCCGCACATATCCGTCGACACCACCTTCATTTATCCCGATAAGCATGTGACAGCGCTGGCCGAGTGGGGCATGGCGCACACCTGGCGCTTCCGCGCCGAATACACCGTCTGCTTTGAGAGCGCAACGGTGACGCTGGAGGGCGGCAAGATAACGGTCTATCCCGAGCAGGGCGAGCCCATCGCAGTTGAGTACGAGCGCGCCGACCGCATGGCGGAGGAATCGCTGTATCTGGCGCGGCTGGTCATGGGCGAGCTTGAGAACACCAAAAATACCCCCGAGGATGCGGCGGCGACCGTGCGCATGATCGAGGCTATCTACCGCAGCGCGGCGGCAAACGGCGAGACGGTCAAGTGGCAACAATAATTCTTTCCGGAGATAACGACAATGAACAAAAAATTCAAGCAATACTTTGAGCAAAACGGCTTTGAGTTGAGCAGTCGCGGCGTGACAGCCCGTGCGTACGGCTACATGCGCGGCTATGAGGTCAACGCGGTGCTGACGCTTGAATCGCTTAAGCTGCACATATCCTTTCATGCGACCGACGAGCAGCGCGAGGCTATTATCGTGGCGCTGGACTCGGCCAAGCTGATCATGACAGCCTACGAGCTGACAGATTACGGTGTTTGCGCCACTATGAACGACAACCTTACGGTCGGCCGCCTCATGAAGCGGCTGCCCGACATGCTGAATGTAATTTTTGACATAATCGAGCAAAACGGCGCGCGCGGACGCGGGGTCTGCCCCATCTGCGGGCGCGAGACGGACGAGCTGCGGCCGTTTGATGTTGACGGTGTGTCGATCAGCATGGACAGCGATTGTGCACTCAATATTAATTATCTGATTGAGGCCGAAAACGAGGTATTCACTCAGGCACCGGGCAACTATGGGCGCGGATTTTTGGGCGCGCTGCTGGGCAGCCTGGCAGGTGCTGCGGTGGCGGCGATACTTTTCTATATCGGATACGTATCCTCCTTCTCGGCACTGCTGGCGATCGTTTTGGGCGTCGCGCTGTACACACGGTTCGGCGGCAAGCGGGACAAGCTGATGGTGCTCATCGTGGCAGCAACGTCCATCGTCTGCATGCTGGGCACGGTGTTTGGATATTACGTGATATCGTCGGGCATTGCGGCGGTCGAGGCCGGTGTGGAGCTGACGGCAATGGAGGCGTTTTTGTATCTGATGCAGGAATCGCCTGAATTTGCATCGGGCTTCCGTTCGGATCTCTTGATGATGCTGTTATTCTCGCTGCTGGGCGTAGTGCTTGAGGTAGTCGCGCTGGCGCGCGGGGTCAAGCGCCGTTCGCAGATAAAGTAAGGCTATCGGATCCCGGCTCTTGCGGGGCTCTTGCTCTACCTAAGCGTTTTTGTGACAAAGCCCCACCTTCAAGGGCCGCAGCGTCACTGCCAAAGCGAGGCCTGCAACGCCTCAAAAATCCAGAGGGCCCTGCCCTGAAAAGGAGCATTCTTTGAACCTGATTCCAGATCTTCGTCTTGACAGCTATCGCGAGGTGACGCCGGAAATGCTGGCAGAGTACGGCGTCCGCGCACTGCTGATCGACATCGATAACACGCTGGCGCCATACGAGCAGCCGCTGCCAGATGACTACCACCGCGCGTGGTTTGCGTCACTCGCCGAGGCGGGTGTGCGCTGCGCGCTGGTGTCCAACAACACGCCCGAAAGGGTCGAGACCTTCAATGCCTCACTGGGGCTGCCCGCTTATGCTGACTGCGGCAAGCCACGGTTGGGTCGTCTGCGCGTGGCGCTGGCTGCGCTCGACACCCCGGCGGCAGAGTGCGCCGTTCTCGGCGATCAACTGCTGACAGACTGCCTCGCCGCCCGCCGAATGGGACTGCGAGCCTTCATAGTCCCCCCGATACGCGACAAAAAAACGCTGTTTTTCCGTTTCAAGCGGGCACTTGAACGGCCGTTTTTGCGGGCATATGACCGTCAACACCGCTAAAAGCGGAAAGGTCATCCTTCAAGGTTGACATAGTCTGCCCCGCCATGGCGTCAATTTACTCATAGACAAGGCTCCCGCCGCTTGACGGCTGTGGGAGCCTTATCTTTTTTGGCGCGCCCCGTCGGGCAAGCATTTTTTGTACTCTGGCGCAAAAATGTACATTTCTTATTGCAAAAGCTGCCAAGCTGTAGTATAATTAAAGAACAAAGAAAAAACGGAGGTTCGGTCATGAAAAAATACGATCTTGCCGTCATTGGTGGCGGCTTTGCGGGTGTGGCGGCGGCTCTGGCGGCGGCACGTTCGGGCGCGAACGTTCTGATCGTCGACAAATCCAACTGTCTCGGCGGTGCGGCGGCAAATTGCCTGGTCAACCCGTTCATGCCTTATTGGACGGAGATAAACGGCGAGCGCGTCAACCTTTCTGCCGGTATTTTCGCGGAAATATGCAAGAAAATGCGTGAGCGTCACGCCATGCGCGGAAAAAGCTTTCTCGAGGAAGAGCTGAAATATGTGCTGAACAACATGGTTGAGGAGGCCGGTATTCACCTGCTGTTTCATGCTTATATCGCCGCTGCCGAGCGTCACGACGACAAAATCAGCAGCGTGACCGTCGCCACGGTCAATGGGCTCATGAAGATCGAGGCCGATTATTTCATCGACGCGACCGGCGACGCGCAGCTGTCCTTTCTTTCTGACTGCCCGACCACGCTGGGGCGCGACAGCGACCATCTGTGCCAGCCCATGACGCTGTGCTTCCGTTTGGGCAATGTCGACGTCGAGCGCTTTTACGCCAGTCGCGACCGGCTGCGCGAGGAGCACGCACGCAGTCTGGCGGCGGGCGAGCTGATGAACCCGCGGCACAGCATTCTCGTCTTCAAGACGCCCATTCCCAATGTGCTGCATTTCAATACCACGCGCGTCGTCAAAAAGAACCCGACGCAGCCTGAGGACGTCACCGAGGCCGAGCTCATTGCGCGCAAGCAGGTGTATGAGATATACGATTTCATGAAAAAACACGCTGACGGCCTCGAGGACAGCTTCCTCATGATGACGGCGGCCGAGATCGGCGTTCGCGAGAGTCGCATGATAATCGGCGACTACGTGCTGACCGAGAGCGATTGCCGCGCCTGCGTCAAGTTTGAGGATGCCATCGCGGCCAGCAATTATGATATTGACATTCACAACCCCGAGGGCACCGGCACCAGCCATTATTTCTTCCCCGAGGGCGAGTACTACACCATCCCGTATCGCAGTCTTATCCCAACCGGTGTGTCGAACATGCTGGTGGCGGGGCGGTGCATATCTGCCGACCACGGTGCGCAGGCGTCGTTGCGCATAATGCCGGTGGTCTGCTGCATTGGCGAGGCGGCGGGTACCGCCATGGGTCTGGCCATACGCGACGGCAGCACCGTCCGCGATGTTCGCATTGACGAGCTGCAAACAAAGCTACGTACCAACGGAGCGTATTTGGGCGAAGCGTTTGAATGATTTGGCGGCGGGTGAAGTATTGCACGCCTCGGCGCCTGTTGTCGTAGCGACCACCGACTCTTTTGAAAGTACTGTGTGCTTCATCGCCCATGCCCCTCTCCTGCACTTTTAATGAAGCACTTTATGCTTCATTATCCCCTTCTCCCTGAGGAGAGGGGGATTTTTAATTTCTTGTCGTGAATGGGGCTTTCGCCGCCTGCACCCCAGGATGTGAGCCGACGTACGCTGGCATTTCTGAGGCTCGGCGTACCCCGCTTTACCCTCGTCCCCCCAGGATAAAGTTTCGCCTGCCTTTTCAAGGGCAGCGAAAGCTCCTGACATAAAAAAATATCCCCCTCTCCTTTTGAAGAGGGGGTAGAGGGCGAGGGACACCGAAGTACGCAGTACTTCACCCACACCAAGGTGCGGACACCTCAAAGCCTTGAAGCATGCAATGCTTCAACTCACCCATCAAAACAGCTCGATCAATTCCTTGGGACTGTGCGCAAAGTTGCGGCAGCCGTCCGGCGTGACACACACCATATCCTCAATGCGGCAACCATAGCGTCCCTCAAGATAAATGCCCGGCTCGACCGTCACGATCTGCCCCGACACCAGTTTCGCACTCTCCGGTGCACCGGGCGACAGTCGCGGCGACTCGTGAATGTACATTCCCACGCCGTGCCCCAGGCCGTGTCCAAAGCAGCCCTCATAGCCGGCGCCGTAAATGATATCGCGAGCGGCACGGTCAACTGCCCGACAGTCCGCACCCTCGCGCACCGCCTCAAGCCCCGCCAGCTGCGCCGAAAGCACTGTGCTGTAAAGCTTTTTCATGTCTGCATCGGCACGACCCAGCACCACCGTGCGCGTCATGTCCGAGCAATAGCCGTTGACCCTGGCGCCGTAATCCATAGTCAAAAATCCGCGCTCCAGCTTTACCGGCCGCGGCACGCCGTGCGGCATGGACGACGCCGATCCCGACACCGCGATGGTCTCAAACGCCACCGACTCGGCGCCGTTGCGACGCATGAAAAACTCAAGCTCCAGCGCCACCTCGAGCTCGGTCATCTCGGGCGTCATAAACTTCAAAATATGCTCAAACGCCGCGTCCGCAATGTCCTGAGCGCGCGCGGTGTTCTTGAGCTCGTCCTCGTCCTTGAGCTCGCGCAAGCCGTCCAATAGCGCCGATGCACACGGCACCAGCTCCACGCCCGGCAGCGCGGCGCGCAGACGTTCCAGCGTTGCAAACGGCAGCGTCGCCTCCTCGAAGCCACAGCTGCGGAGACCACCCTCGCTCAGCTTTTCAGCGATAAACGCCATCATTTTGCCCGGGGCGACCACCTCAAGGCCGCTGTCGGCCTGCGCACGTGCCGCCTCGGTGTAGCGCGAATCGGTGACGAGGTAGGACTGCCCCGGCATTATCAAAATATAACCGTCCGAGAACGGAAAACCGGAAATATACCGCTGGTTTATCTCGGAGGTGATGAGCACTGCCTCGGCCTTTGCGGTCGGCAGCGCGGCGAGCAGCTTGTTAAGATGTGACATAATTTATTTTACCTTTCCACAGAAAATATTTTTCATGGTCAGCGCGTCCTCGGCCTGGGTACCGGCCGACTCGCATATAATGTTGGGCGACACGCCCTCACGAATGATAGCCTCGGCCAGCGGCTCAAAATCGGGTCCCCAGCCATCGCCGTCGGCGAAGGTGACATGTCTCCGCTCGCCGGCTGCGGTGTATTCAATCTTGGAAAAATGGCAGTGCAGCGTGCGCGCGACCTCGTCGCCGCAGGACGCCGCAATGCGATCAAAAACGCGGCGGTAGCTGTCGACGTTGGGGAACGCACGGCCGCCCTCGCGGCAGTTGAGGTGCCCAAAATCGACCACCGGCACCAAGCGCGGCGAGACGCGGCACTGCTCCAGCACCTCGTCCAGCGTCCCAAGCTGATTCAGCTTACCCATGGTCTCGATGCCGAGTCGGATGTCCTCATAGCGCCCCTCGATCGATTCCACCAAGCGTCCCAGCGTGTCGCAGGACAGCCGCATGGCCTCCTCGCGTGAGATCTTGCCGGCGCTGCCGCTGTGAATGACTATGGTGCGGGCCCCGATGAGCTCGGCCGCCCACAGCGATTTTTCAATATATTCAAGGCTTTTCAGGCGCGTCTCGGTGACTGCTCCCGACAGCGAGATAAAGTAAGGCGTGTGCAGCGACATGACCGTGCCGTACTCACGCGCCTTGTCGCCGAGCGCGCGCAGCGCGTCCTCGCCAGCCGACACACCACGCGTCGCCTCGTATTCAAATGAATCCAGCCCCACGCGGCTAAGCCATCCCGGCGTTTGCAGCGGGGACTTCATGCCGTCGCGGCGGAACCAGTCACCGTTCCCGCCCGGGCCAAATGTGGGCTTGCACATGTTTTTTCTCCTCAAATCATGTATTTTGGTTGGCGGAGGGATCCGCCGTCACGCTTGATGCACATACATTCTTGACGGCGCATCGTCACCGTCGCCCTGTGCCATGCACAAAAAGCTCCAGCCGTAGCGCTCGTAAAAGCCGGTGTGGTCGGTGAGAAGGTATAGCGTCGAGATACCGCGCGATTTCATGTCGCGGCAGACCAGCTCAAGCAGACTCCCCGCAAGACCGCGCCCGCGGTGCTTCTCGTCGACGTAAACGGCGCAGACGTTGGGAGACAGATCCGGGCGATCGTGAAAATCGTTCTCAATCACGCCCATGCCGCCGACAATGTCGCCGCCATGACGCTCGAGCGCCAGATACCACTGCGGTACGGCCGCCTCACCGCGCAGGCAGGCGTCCATGCTCTCAAGGTAAGTGCCCGTCGGGATGCCCCATTTTGAATTAAACCACTCCGCTGCACTGCGCTCAAGCTCGGGCGCGTCACACAGTCGGACTAAACGATAATCATTACACATACTTTTCTCTCCAGCACCACCTTTCCACGGCCAGGCACGTTACCCGGGCAGGCTCCAATACATCAAAATGATATACTTATCCTGCCTCCAATTATACACCGCCCCCCGATAAAAGTCAATAGCGGCAACAAACGTCTAAAGCATCTGGCGGTTTAACCGCGAAGCTGTTAAAAGCTTTGGGGGTGCAGGGGACTTTTTCAAAAGTCCCCTGCCGGGGGTCGGTGCGGAGCCCCGTATTAATCACACAAATACACTGCCGTCGCGGGCATAGACCTGCTCGCGCAGCACACGGCACGATTCCAGCGTCGGGTCACCGGTGAGCAGCCCCAGCCGCTCACGCAGCACCTGCACTGCCACGGTCGGGTTGAGATTGTCCTCCTGACCGCTCGCCAGCCGCATGCGCAGCAGCAGTGCGCCGTCGTCCTCAAGAATGCAGCTGACACGGCTGATCAGCGGTATGATATCGACCTGCCGCTCGCCTGACTTCGACTTTTTGGTCACGGTCAGCTCGCCCTCTGTAAACAGCGCCGTCACCGCCGCAGGCGTGTCGACGTCCATGCCGGCGCTGACGATGCGCAGCGAATAGTCCGCCGCGGCAATGTCTGCAAACTTGAGCACCGGCTCAGTGACCTCCAGCACGCACATCTCCTCAGTCAGCTTGGCGTTGAGCATATCGCGCACCGCAGTGTTCGATATGTCGCGATCCAGCCGCAGATCCAGCAGCTCGCACTCACTTTCGACTCCAACCGGCAGCGGCAGCCCAAACACCAGCTTGGGATGCGGATTGAACCCCTTGGTGTACCACACCGGCAGCCCGGCACGCGCTATGACGCGCCCCATGGTGCGTTGCAGGTCGAGGTGCGATATGTATTGCAGCCGCCCCGCCTTGCGAAAACGGATGCGGACCGTCTTGGGCGGCTCGAGAAACGGCAGCTCGCGCAGCTGCTGCTCGGTCAACAGCTCGGTCGGAGATGGCATAATACCTTTATTCATCTGCATTTTTCGCTCTTGGGCAGCAAATGCCCTTGCCTCCCAGTTTATTCGCCCCGCAGCCCGAGCAGGACTCGCGGCAGTTGGGCGTCGTTTTGCCGGCGTAGGCGCGTGCACGCTCACGCAGCAGGAATTCCTTGGTCACGCCGCAGTCGATGACGTCCCATGGCAGCACCTCGTCAACGCCAAATTCCCGATTGGCGTAAAAACGGTCATCCAGCCCCACGAGCGGGAACAGCGCCATCCAGCGATCATAGTCGAAAAATTCGTCCCATGCGTCGAAGCGGAAGCCCTGACGCTGCGCCAGCTCCAGCAGCGCCCCCAGACGGCGGTCGCCGCGCGCCAGCACGGCCTCAATGTGCGACGTCCCGACGCTGTGATACTGATATTTTATGCGCCGATCCGTGATGACACTGCGCAGATGTGCCTGCTTGGCCTCAAGCTGCTCGGGCGTGTCGGCGGGCTCCCACTGGAAGGGCGTAAACGGCTTGGGAATAAAGTTTGAAACGCTGACAGTCACCTGCGGCTGGCGTCCCTTGACGCGCCCGGGTGAGTGGAAATACGCCTCGATGACGTCCCGCGCAGTATTGGCGATGCCCTCGAGGTCGGCGTAGGTCTCTGTCGGCAGACCCTGCATAAAATACAGCTTGACCGATGTTTTTCCGCCCTCAAAGGCCACGCCGACGGCGTTCAGCAGGTCGTCCTCGGTGACATTTTTGTTTATGACGTCGCGCAGGCGCTGCGTCCCGGCCTCGGGCGCAAAGGTAAGCGATGACGACCGCACCGACGCCACGCGCTCCATCAGCTGGCGCGAAAAGCTGTCCACGCGCAGCGACGGCAGCGACAGACTGACCTTTTTGTCGTCCGTCCAGGCCAGCAGGCGGTCGGTGAGCTCGGGAAGCTGGGTGTAGTCGCTGATGGACAGCGATGACAGCGATATTTCGTCGTAACCGGTCTGCTCATACAGCTCGCGTGCCTGACGATCCAGCACCTCGGGCGATTTTTCGCGCACCGGACGGTAGACCATGCCGGCCTGGCAGAAGCGGCAGCCGCGTATGCAGCCGCGACAGACCTCGAGCATTATGCGGTCGTGCACCGTCTCGATGTAGGGCATGACGACGCGACCGGGGAAAATGGCGGTGTCCATGTCGGTCATGATGCGCTTGACGACGCGCGGCGGGATATCGTCGAATTTGGGCGTATAGGCGTGGACGGTACCGTCCTCGTTATAGCTTACGTCGAAAAGTGATGGGACGTAAATGCCGCTGATGGTGCGGGCGGCCTCGTGCAGCAGCTCGGCACGGCTGTAGCGTCCCTCGTCCTTCATTTTCATGTACAGCTCGGTGAATTCATTGAGCATGGTCTCGCCCTCGCCGATGGAGAAGCAATCGAAAAAGTCGGCCATGGGCTCGGCGTTATATGTGCAGGGGCCGCCGCCGATGATGATGGGACAGCTGTCGTCGCGGTCGGCGGCGCGCAGCGGGATGCCGGCGAGGTCGAGCATGTTGAGGACATTGGTATAGCACATTTCGTATTGCAGCGTAAAGCCGATAATGTCAAATTCGGACAGCGGATCGCCGCTTTCCAGCGCGCAGAGCGGGATATGGTGCGCGCGCATTTGCTCCTCCATGTCGACCCACGGAGCGAAGACGCGCTCGCACCATATATCGGGGTCGGAATTGAGTGCGTTGTACAGTATGCGCATGCCGAGATTGGACATGCCGATCTCGTATGAATCGGGGAAGCAGAAGGCGAACCGCGCCTTGACGCGATCCTTATCCTTAAGCACCTCGCCGTATTCACCGCCGGAATAGCGCCCCGGCTTTTGCACGGCGTTCAGCACGCCGCTCATGCGACGGACGTCTTTGTTCTCATTTTGCATTGATATGGTTTCCTTTTTTGTTTTTTACTGTGTCGTGGGACACAGGCGTTTTTGAGGCATTGCGTGCCTCGCTGCGCCCCACAGGGGGCTTTCGCCGCCTGCGGGCGGCGACCAGCGCCACGCGGCGCTGGACCCGCGCCGCCTTTGAAAAGGCGGGCGAAACTTTCAAACAAGGGGGGATGAAGGTGACGAGGGTAAATCGGGGTGTGCCAAGCTTTAGAAAGCGCCGCGGCCGCTAC
>CAYXBY010000034.1:0-17884 GCA_964463325.1 uncultured Lachnospiraceae bacterium
GCCGGCGCCCACCTTGACGCTGTCGCCGTATCTCTCGCGGATGAACTCCAGCGTTTTGGCCTGCCAGCAGGTATAGCCCTCGGAGGAATCTATGCACAGCACGTCAGCGCCCGCCTCGACCAGCGCGGGAACGCGCTCGGCGTAGTCCTTGGTATTGATGCCGGCGCCGACCATGTAGCGCTTTTGGGCGTCCAGCATCTCCTGCGGATTTTCCTTGTGCTGGGCGTAGTCCTTGCGGAAGACCAGGTGCACGAGGTGCCCTGCGGCGTCGACGATGGGCAGCTGATTCAGCTTGTGATCCCAGATTATGTCGTTTGCCTCCTTGAGCGTGGTGGTCTCGGGTGCGGTGATGAGGCGCTCGCGCGGCGTCATGAAATCGCGCACCGGCGTGTCAGGCGACATGCGCGAGACGCGGTAATCGCGCCCTGTGACGATGCCGAGCAGCAGACCACCACTGCTGCCGTCGTCGGTGATGGCGACGGTGTTATGCCCTGTGCGCTCGACCAGCTCGAGCACGTCGGCCAGCGTGTCGTCGGGGCGCAGGTTGGAATCGCTGACGACAAAGCCGGCCTTGTAGGCCTTGACGCGCGCCACCATAGCCGCCTCGGACTCTATCGACTGCGAGCCGTAAATAAATGACAGTCCGCCCTCGCGAGCCAGCGCGACCGCGAGCTTATCGTCGGACACCGACTGCATAATGGCAGATACCAGCGGGATATTGATGTTAATGGCCGACTGCTCGCCTGCGCGGAACTTGACCAGCGGCGTGCGAAGCGAGACATTGGCGGGGATGCAGTCCTCAGACGTATATCCGGGTATGAGCAGATATTCGCTGAAGGTGTGAGAGGGCTCTGAATAGTAGAAAGCCATAAATTCCTCCGTTTATCGATCATATTTGGATTATTATATACCAGAACCGCAAATTTTGCAAGAGCTATTGACGCTTTCTGAAAAATATTGTGACAAAAAGGCTCTGCGGCACTCGTTGCGGTGTCGCAGAGCCATAATATTACGTTTGAGCGCGGTCAGCCCCGGCGCTACGGATGAGCTTGATAATGTCAGGACTGTAAACTATGCAGAGATAGACAAAGACGAGCGGTATGACCAGAAACATGTACCAGAACGGCTCGGGAAGTATGCCGTACAGCATGCTGAGCACAGGGTTTTCAGGGTTCAGCGAGTACATATAATTCACCCTGACCAGCGAGCCGGAGGGCGTCAGCACCTGATATCTCAGGCAGTAGTCATTGATATAAAGATTGATAAGGTGCACCAGCGTGTAGGTGCAGACGGTGATGGATATTGTCGGGACGATGCAGCGCACGTCGCGCCGTGCCAGCCCCAGCAAAAACATCAGCACCGGCACGCCCCACCCGACTGTGTGCGGGAAGTAATAAAAGACGAACGTCCAGCTGAGGACGACGAAATCAGCCTGTGCCGTGTTGACCACCAGCGCCAGCAGCGCCCCGAGCGCCCACAGCAACAGGAGGTTGTTAAGTATGCGATTTTTTGTAAAAACGGCGACAGGCAGTATGAGCGCGTTGACCGAGCAGAGGTGCAGCGGCAGATATTCAAGCGGGGAATCCCACATCAGCAGATTGAAAACAATAGCGCCAAGCCCCGCGAAGGACAGCACGCCAAGCACCAGTGTTTGCACCCGTGCCGACATGCGGCGCAGCAAAAAATACAGCCCCACTACCATGCCTGCCGACACAGCCAGCGACGCCAAATGCACTATACCAAACGAGCCCCAGGTCATATTCTCACACTCCGATAAATTATTTTTCGGCAAAATAATTTTGCCCAAAAACAGACTCTGAGGTCATTATACCAATTGCCGTCATACAATGCAATAGTTTTTGTGAATATTATAGAATTCTTAATAATTGCCGGCGTGAGGTTAATTATCTTGACAGGATGGGCGCGATGATGTATAATTGGTGCTGAAATGATCAACTTTTTCGGAGGGGCAACATGGGAAGCAACGGAAATATTGCGTATAGTAAGAATATTCCTGCCATAGAAAACAGCTATGACGTTATCGTCTGCGGCGCGGGGCCGGCGGGCATATGTGCGGCGGTCAAGGCGGCGAGATGCGGGGCGCGGGTGCTGCTGGCCGAGCGCTACGGCTGCATCGGCGGCATGCTGACCGTTGGCGCTATCTCGCCCATTTTGGGTTCGGTTGCCCCGGGAACCATGTACGACGAGCTGTGCGAGCGTCTCAAAAGCTGCGAGACGGCATTTACGCGCACGCGCAACGGCCGCGAGGTGCTGCTTGACCGCGAGTATGCCAAGGTCGAGCTCGACCGCATGGTCGCCGAGAGCGGAGCTACACTGTGGCTGGGTGCGGCGGTGGCCGACACGCTGGTTGAGATCGCCGAGGATGGCACACGGCGTGCGAGCGGCGTGGTCTTTGCAACGCAGCGCGGGCTGTGCGCGGTCAAGGCGCCGGTCATAGTCGACTGCACCGGTGACGGCTGTGTCGCGGCGGCGGCCGGCTGCGAATTTGATTTCGGACGTGACGGTGACGGTCGGCTTCAGCCGATGTCGCTTGAATTTGTGCTGGACAACGTCAGCGAGGACGCCATTACCGTGTTTGGCGGCTCCGATCCGGTCAGGATACCGTCGGGAGAGTTTGCGGGGATGGAATTTCGCGAGCTGTGTCGGCAAAAGAACCGCGAGGGCGAGCTGCCCGAGAACGTGACTATCGTTCGTCTGCATGCAAAAACGCGCCCCTGCGAGCGCGAGGTCAACGCCACGCAGGTGAACGGTCTCGACCCGCTCGATCCGGCGTCGATAGCGGCAGCGGAGCTCGAGCTGCGGGGGCAGATAGGGGTCATTGTTGACTTTTTGCGCAAATACATACCCGGCTATGAGCATTGCATCGTGGTCGATTCCTCGGACACTGTCGGCGTGCGCGAATCGCGGCGCATACGCGGCCTGGAGACGGTCTGCGATGCCGATCTTGAGGTTGGGCGCGAGCGCGAGGATGCTGTGGTGCATCGGGCGTGGTTTTTGATCGACATACACAATCCGGCCGGCGGCGGTCAGGCGGAGGGGCATTCGCATCAGGCGAAGCCGTATGATCTCCCCTACGGGGCCTTCATTCCGCGCGACGTGCAGGGGCTGCTGGTCGCGGGGCGCTGCATTTCGGGCACGCACCGAGCGCATGCGTCGTATCGCGTAATGGCCATTTGCATGGCGATGGGTGAGGCAGCGGGCGCTGCAGCGGCGCTGGCGGCGCGGCGTGGCGTCGATCCTCGTGCGCTGACGGCGCAGGAGGTGAAGCATTGCATGCTTCACGGCTGATTTGAAGTTTCGGCGCCGGGCGAGGCCTGCAGCTTCGGGACTGACTTGACCGATAGATATCGGCAAGCCGATGCTTTGTACTTTCTGTCTCGTGACAGAGAAGTAACCGTAATGAGAATTGAACAAAAATTGCCGTGGGCATCAGCTCACGGCAATTCTCATTTGCGTCACCGGCTGTCGGTGGGCTCGACCCCATCCTTTGGGGCCGATGACATCAAAAAGCAGTCATTCACGGCTCCTCCGCCTTGATAAGCGCCTTGCGTCGTGGAGTACGGCGGGTGGGGGTGGCGTGTGGTAACATCTACAGGGACGTGGCTTGGTGGGGAGCGGTTGACTTTTTGGGGGGAGTTTGTCCGATTATTTGAGGCTTGGTAGGTATCATTGCGCTCTGGCGTAAGTCCCGGGGTGCAGGGGGTGAGGGGTGCGCCGAAGCATGCAATACTTCACCTCCCCCACAAAAAAATGCTCAAAATGTCTTGTAATAATCATCATTTAATGATATAATTATATCGCAGAGGTATGCGCACGGCGCGCAGCCGCAGTTTCTTGTGGGAGGTGGCGACTATGCCCAGCATCAAGCCGGTTTGGCGCGACCTTATCGCACTTGCGGCAGTCCTGACAGCAGCAGCCGTGCTGTGGCTGTGCATGCTGCCCGGTGAGACTGGAACACTGGTCGAGATAAGCGTGGCAGGGCAGGAAAGCTGCCACTATGCACTCGCGGATGACCGCACTGTCTCGCTGGCCGCCCGCGGCGTTGACCTGACCGTCGTTATCGATGGCGGCGAGGTCTATGTCGCAAGCTCGACCTGCCCCGACGGCATCTGCCGCGCCCACGGACACATCAGCCGCATGGGCGAGAGCATAGTCTGCGTGCCCGCAGGGGTCGTGATAAGCATCGCGGGAGGTGAGACGTATGTCGACGGCATCGTCGGGTAACGCCCGCATGCGACAGCGCACTCGGCGCGTCACGCGCGTCGGTCTGCTTGCAGCGGTGGCACTGCTGTTCTCCTATCTCGAAACGCTGCTGCCTGCTATACTGCCACTGCCGGGACTGCGGTTGGGGCTGGCCAATGTCGTTGTCACGCTTGTGCTTTTTGAGCTTTCAGTCGGCGAGGCGGCGCTGATCGCCGCCATCAAGGTGACTGTTTCGGCGCTGCTGTTCGGCAGCCCGGTATCGCTGGCACTGTCGGCGGCGGGAACGGTGCTGTCCCTTTTCGGAATGTGGCTGATGCGGCGACTGTGCCCGGGTGGGCTCAGCTATATCGGCATCTGCACCGTCGGCGCGGCACTTCACAACACCGGTCAGGTGCTGGTGGCGACGCTGCTTTATGGCGTCGGTACGCTGGCCTATCTGCCGCCGCTGCTGGTGGCCTCAGCGCTGCTCGGCGGCGCTTGCGGCGGAGTTATCTGCCTTATGGCACCGGCACTTCGGCGCATCGGTCAAGACGGGGATGGCGGCGCATAAGTATGCGAAAGGGCAACATTATGAGAAACAAATATATCCCGTGGCTGGGGACGCTGCTGCTTGTGGCACTGCTTTTGTCGGCGGTGTCCTGCGCACGCATCGATTACCGCACGCTGACGGCATTTTGCATGGATACGTCGATCACAGTGCAGATCAACGCGCGGCAATCAGATGCCACCTCCATTCTCAACGAATGTGAGAGAATACTGTATGAGCTTGACAGGCTGCTGTCCCGCACGCGCGAGGGCAGTGACGTCTGGAGGATAAACCACGCGGCTGTGACCGAGCAGCTGAGTCCGCACACCGTGGCGGTGATAGAGATCGCAGAGCGGGTGTCGCGGCAAACAGATGGCGCATTTGACATCACCATAGCCCCGCTGATCGAGCTGTGGGAGACCTGCCGTGACCGCGGCAGTCTGCCCGGCGAGGACGAGCTGTCGGCGGCGCTGGCGCTGGTCGACTACAGGCAGCTGTCGCTTGACGGCAGTACGCTGACCAAGGCCTCACCTGAGGTGAGAATAGACCTCGGCGGCATTGCCAAGGGGTATGCGGCCGACGTGCTGGTCGAATATCTCAAGTCAATGAATGTGGAATACGGTATTGTCAGCTTTGGCAGCTGCATCGCGACCGTTGGCTCGAAGCCGGACGGCGCACCCTACCGCATCGCGCTGCGCGATCCGTCTGATCGTTCGAGCGCGCTGGGGACGGTGACGTTAAACCAGGACGCGGTGCTGTCGGTGAGCGGCGATTATGAGCGTGGCTATGCGGTGGGTGGCTGGCGCTATCACCATCTGCTATCGCCCACGACAGGCTACCCTGCCGACTCGGTATGGCACAGCGTGGCGGTGATATGCAAGAGCGGTGCAGTGGCGGATGCGCTGTCAACGGCGCTGTTTGTGCGCGGTCGATTCGATGACAAATATGCCGCCTGGCAGGGAACGGAGCTCTCATTTGAGGGCGTGTTCACGGGCGACGCGGGCAGTGAGGTCACTGCTGGCATGGAGGGCTTGTTCGTAAGCTCAAAATAGTGAGAACGGAGCGAGATAATGACAGAAAAAGCAAAGCAGTCGGCGCTGCCGACGAGCGAATATATAAAATTTGTCCGCGCGGCCAACGATGCGCGTCGCACGGCGGGCGAGCTGCCACGGGCATACGTGCTGACCTTCGGTTGCCAGCAGAACGAGGCGGACAGCGAGCGCTACGCCGGCATGGCGCGCGCCATGGGCTATGAGCTGACGAACGACCCCGCCGAGGCGCTGCTCATCGTGGTCAACACCTGCGCGGTGCGCGAGCACGCCGAGAAAAAGACGCTGTCCATTATCGGGCAGTACAAGCATCTCAAGGCGGCGCGACCGGAGCTGATAATTGCCGTCGGCGGCTGCATGGTGACGCAGGAGCACCGCGCGGACGAGCTGCGGCGCAGCTATCCTTATGTTGACGTCGTGTTCGGCACCTCGTCGATGGATCGTCTGCCCGAGCTGATCTGGCGGCGCATGCAGGGCGGCGGACGCCAATTCTGCGCGCCCGAGGAATACCACATAAGCGAGGACATCCCGGTCAGCCGCGAGAGTGACTACCGCGCATGGGTGTCGGTGATGTATGGCTGCAACAATTTCTGCTCATACTGCATCGTGCCCTATGTCAGGGGACGAGAGCGCAGCCGTGCGCCCGAGGACATAATCTCCGAGGTGCGGGGGCTGGCGGCGGACGGCTATCGCGACATCACGCTGCTGGGTCAGAATGTCAATTCCTACGGCCGCGACCGCGCCGACGGCTACGATTTCGCCGCGCTCATGACCGAGCTGTCGGCCATCCCGGGCGACTTCCGCCTGCGGTTTATGACCAGTCACCCCAAGGACGCCACGCACCGACTTATTGACGCCATGGCAGCCTCGGACAAGGCGGCGCGTCATTTTCACCTGCCGCTGCAATCGGGCAGTGACCGCATACTGCGCGTCATGAATCGGCACTACGACCTTCAAAAATACCTTGATACAGTTGACTATATACGTCTTCGCATGCCCGACATCGCGCTCACGACCGACATTATCGTCGGCTTCCCGGGTGAGACCGAGGAGGATTTTGAGCAGACGCTCGAGGCGCTGCGCCGTGTGCGTTTTGATATGATATTTTCCTTTATCTACTCGCCACGGCGGGGCACTCCGGCGGCAGACATGCCGGATCAGGTGCCCGACGACGTCAAGAGCCGCCGCTTCGCCCGCCTGCTCGAGGTGCAGAACGCCATCTCGGCCGAGCTCAACCGCCAATATGAGGGTCGGGTGCTGCGGGTGCTGTGCGACGGTGTCAGCAAGACTGACGCCGCGCTTTACAGCGGCCGCACGGACGGCAACAAGATAGTCTTTTTCGCCGGAGAGCCCTGCGACACTGGGCACTTCGTGGATATTTATATCGAGCGCAGCGAGGCGTTTGCGCTCTGGGGAACTAAAAAATAATTTTTAAGGAGATACACACCAATGGAGATCATGCAAGCAGCAACCAAGCTGGGAGAGCTTATCAAGGAGAGCGACGTCTACCGCCGCTTTGAGACCGCCAAGGCCGAATACGAAAATTGTGCCGAGATCGGCGGCTATATGACCGAATACGAGGCTCAGCAAAAGGCGCTGGAGGATCTTGCCGCGCGTCCCGAGCCGGATACGCAGATAATCGACAGCATCCAGAACCGTCTGAACGAGCTGTTCAAGCTGGTGACCGAGCATCCCGTCTATGTCGCGCTCTCGAACGCACAGTCCGAGGTCAGCGAGCTGATGGAAAAGGTCAACAACCAGATAACCTTCACCCTGACCGGCGAGATGCCATCCGCCTGCACTCACGACTGCTCCAGCTGCCACGCCGGCTGCGGTCATTGATTATTGATATTCGGGGCTCTGCCCCGAACCCCGCAAGGGGTGCTTTTTCGAGAAAAAGCACCCCTTGACCCCGAAAAAGCTTCCCACAGGGATGTGATGGGGCCTGCTGGCAAACGGATTGCTTGTCGGTGAGCGATAGTTCCCGGGGCTCCGCCCCGAACCCCGCAGGGGTGCTTTTTCGAGAAAAAGCACCCATTGACCCCGAAAAAGCTTCCCGAAAAGGGCTTTTGGGGGTGTTATGCGCGTTTTGAAGCGCGGAAGCCTGCTTGGCGGTGAAATCTGAAAGGACGGTTTTTGGTCTATGACTCCGATGATGGAGCAATATTTCAAAATTAAAGAGCAATATCGCGATCATTTGTTGTTTTACCGTCTCGGCGACTTTTACGAGATGTTTTTTGACGATGCCATCATCGCCTCGCGCGAGCTGGAGCTGACGCTGACAGGGCGCGATTGCGGTGAGGAGGAGCGGGCGCCCATGTGCGGCGTTCCGTTCCACAGTGCCGAGGGATATATAGGCCGTCTGATCGAAAAGGGCTACAAGGTCGCCATCTGCGAGCAGACCGAGGATCCCGCGCTGGCCAAGGGACTGGTCACGCGCGAGGTGATACGTGTCGTTACGCCGGGAACGCTTATCGAATCCGATCTTTTGCATTCGGGGCAAAACAACTACATTTCGGCCATCTACCTGGGCACCGACGGCAGCGGCATCTGCTTTGCCGACATATCGACTGCGCAGGTGTATGCCACCTCCTTCACAGGTACCGACGACGAGGTTCAGCTGATCAACGAGCTGGGCGTTTACGCGCCTCGCGAGGTTATAGTCAACGTCAGCCTGTCGCGCGCCGAGCGGCTGGCGGCGTATCTGGGGGCGCACCGCGACATAATGGTGACCGAAAACCAGCCCCACCGTTTTGAGCTGTCGCCCGCCCGCGAGAGGGCTGTAGCACAGTTCGGCGACTGCCTGCGCGAGGACGACATAGCGGACAGGCCGCTCATGTGTGCGCTGGGCGCACTGCTGGACTATATTGCCGAGACGCAGAAATCGGATATATCCTATATCCGCGAGCTGACCGTCTACGGCGACAGCCAGTATCTCGACATGGACATCAACACCCGCCGCAATCTCGAGCTGGTCGAGACCATGCGCACCAAGGAAAAGAAGGGCTCGCTTTTGTGGGTGCTGGACAAAACGCACACCTCGCCCGGCGCGCGCATGCTGCGCTCCTGGATCGAGCGCCCGCTGCTGAGCTTGGCGCAGATACAGCGTCGTCAGGGGGCGGTCGAGGAGCTGTTCGGCGACTTTATGCTGCGCGAGGAATGTGGCGCGCTGCTTGACAGCGTGCTTGACCTTGAGCGGCTGGTGACCAAAATAGTTTACGGCACGGCCAATGCGCGCGATCTGTGCGCCGTGGCGACAACGCTGAGCGTGCTGCCCGAGCTGCGCCGTCAGATATCTAAATGCAGCAGTCACGAGCTTTCGCGTATATACAGCGAGCTGGATCCGCTCGAGGACATTTGCGGGGCGATCAAGAGCGCGATATGCGATGACCCGCCCTTCTCTGTCCGCGAGGGCGGCATGATCCGCGCGGGCTACAACGCCGATGTTGACCGTTTGCGCAGCGTGCGCGACGACGGCAGCGAATGGATAAAAAAGATTGCCGAGGCGGAGCGCGAGCGGACGGGCATCAAGACGCTCAAAATAGGCTACAACCGCGTTTTCGGCTACTATATCGAGGTGTCGAAATCGTTTATGTCGCAGGTGCCGGACAGCTATATCCGCAAGCAGACGCTGTCCAACTGCGAGCGCTATATCACCAACGAGCTCAAGGACATGGAGGCGACGATACTCGGTGCGTCAGACAAGCTGGCGGCGCTCGAATACGAGCTGTTCTCCGAGGTGCGGCAGCGTGTGTCGGACAACAGCCGCCGCCTACAGCAGGTGGCCGCGCTGGTGGCGACGCTGGACGTTTATATCAGCCTGGCGGCGGTGGCGTCCAAAAATAATTATGTCAAGCCCGAGATGAATATCAGTGACGCCGTCGTTATCAAGGACGGCCGCCACCCGGTGGTGGAGCAGTTCGTCAAGGATACATATTTTGTCCCGAATGACACCAACCTCAACACCCGCGACAGCCGCATCATGCTGATAACCGGTCCCAACATGGCGGGTAAATCGACATACATGCGTCAGGTGGCGCTCATCGTCGTCATGGCGCAGATAGGCAGCTTTGTCCCGGCCGCAGAGGCGACTGTCGGCATAGTGGACAAGGTGTTTACGCGCGTCGGCGCCTCGGACGACCTGGCCTCGGGGCAGTCGACCTTTATGCTCGAGATGAACGAGGTTGCATACATACTCAAAAACGCAACACGAAACAGTCTTATCATATATGACGAGGTGGGGCGCGGCACCTCCACCTTCGACGGCATGAGCATTGCTCAGGCCATCGTCGAATATACGAACGGCCGCAAAATAGGCGCCAAAACGCTGTTCGCCACGCATTATCACGAGCTGACCTCGCTTGAGGGGGCGCTCGACGGCGTCGTCAATTACAGCATCGCCGCCAAAAAGCGGGGCGACGGCATCATCTTTTTGCGCAAGATAGTCCGCGGCTCGACCGATGACAGCTACGGCATCGAGGTGGCCAAGCTTGCCGGCATCCCCGGCGAGGTCATCAAGCGGGCACGCGAGGTGCTGAGCCGGGTCGAGGAGGCGTCACGCGCTGTCGAGCAGGCAGGGCGCCCCGAGGTGGCCGCCCGAGAGGACGACGGCACCATCTCGTTTGACGATATGGTCAAGGAGCAGGTGATCGACCAGCTGCGTACGACGGATATCAACACGCTGTCGCCGTATGAGGCGATGTCGCTGCTGTTTGACCTGCAAAAGCGCCTCAAATAAAGGGAGCCCTTCCGCACACGCGGAAGCATTAGCGCTCCCCTAAAGCCCGAAGGGGGAAGATATGGGTAAGATCAATGTTCTTTCATTCGCCGTGGCCAACCTGATAGCCGCCGGTGAGGTGGTCGACAGGCCGGCCTCGGTGATAAAGGAGCTGATGGAAAATGCAATAGATTCGGGCGCGAGCAGGATCACCGTCGAGATACAGAACGGCGGCGTTTCGCTCATGCGCGTGCGCGATAACGGCTGCGGCATGTCGGCAGAGGATCTGCCGGTGGCGGTGCGCCGTCACGCAACCAGCAAGATACACGACGCTGCCGACCTTGACGGCATCGCGACGCTGGGCTTTCGAGGCGAGGCGCTGGCCGCCATTGCGGCGGTGTCCGAGCTGCGCATTATCTCGCGCGTGCACGGCAGCCCGACCGGAGCTGCCATCGAGGTGTCGGGCGGTGAGGTGCGCCAGCTGACCGAGCAGGGCTGCTCTGAGGGGACAACGGTCATGGTTGAAAACCTGTTTTTCAACGTCCCGGCGCGGCGCAAATTTCTCAAAAAGGATGTCACCGAGGCGACCGCTGTCAGCAACGTGGTCGAGAGGGTGGCGCTGTCCCGCCCGGACATTGCATTTGATTTTATAATGGACGGCAAGTGCCGTCTCCAGACCGCCGGCGACGGCAAGCTGTACAACACGCTATATTCGCTGTACGGTCGCGACTACGCCCGTCGCCTGCTGGAGGTCGAATATGAATATGACGGCATCAGTGTGCATGGCTACATCGGCCGCTCTGACAATGTCAAGCCTAACCGCAACGGCCAGACCTTTTACATCAATGACCGACTGGTCAAGAGCCGTACCGTCATGGCGGCGCTCGAGCAGGCCTTCAGCTCGTATATGCCGCAGGAGCGCTTCCCGGTGTGCACGCTGTTTATCGATATAAGCCCGCTTGCGGTGGATGTCAATGTGCATCCCGCTAAGCTGGAGGTCAAGTTTTCTAACGAAAAGCCGGTGTTCGAGGCGGTGTATTACGCCGTCAAAAAGGCGCTGGAGGCTAATATTACGCGGCCGGTGATGCCGGTTGACAAGATGACGCGCATGTCATATGAGCAGTATCGCGAGCTGTACGGTACAGCGGGGACTCAGAGTCCTGCCGCAGACAGTCGTGACAGCCGCGACAGTCGCGACAGTCGCGACAGCAGTGCCGGACGGGTGCGCGAGAGATATGATGTCGTCTCGGCGGGTATGCTCGAAGGGGCGTCAGACGCCGTAGTGGGACCCGCGCCGACGTCGAGCCCGCCGCAGTCGCGCTTTACGGCCGAGGACTATATGGGTATTCCACAAAGCCCACCGCCCGAGCCGAAGGTTCCACCCAAGCCGGACATTCCGCCAGAGCCGAAGGTTCCACCCATGCCGGACATCCCGCCAGAGCCGAAGGTTCCACCCATGCCGGATGCTCCACCTGTGCCGAAGGCACCGCCCGCGCCAAAATCGCAGCCCGAGGCAATACAGCCGCAGCTGGTGGACGATGGGCAGGGATATCGCATCCTCGGCGAGGCATTCCGCTGCTATGTAATTGTCGAGCGGGGCGAGCAGCTGCTGCTAATCGACAAGCATGCGGCGCATGAGCGCATCATTTTTGAGCGTCTTAAGGCCGGACTGCGCCGTGCAGAGCGCCATTCGCAGCAGCTGATGGTGCCGCTGAGCTTTATGCTGACCAGCGACGAGGTGCTGTCACTTGAGGCCTATCGCGACGAGATCGAGGCCATCGGCTTTCGCTTCAGCGCCGAAAAATACACCGTGAACGTCACCGAAATACCCGAGTCCATCGAGCTTTCGGCTGTCAAGGACATTTTTATGACGCTGGCCTCGCAGGTTCGCGACCAGACCGGCATCGCCGAGCTGACACGCGAGCTGATATTCGAGCAGGCGCTATATCAGGCGTCCTGCAAGGCGGCCATCAAGGGCGGGCGCGAGTACGGTGAGGAGCATATAAAGTGGCTGGTCGAGCAGCTTATGCTGCTGCCAGATATCACCTTCTGCCCGCATGGGCGGCCGGTGGCCATGATAATGAAAAAAAGTGCGCTTGACAGGCAGTTTAAGAGGACGTAAGGAAATATATTTCGAATTGCTTGTTGACGGTGGCGTGCGGCAGGCACACAAGACCGCCCGCTGACGCTCGCCTTTGCCAAAAATGTTTGAAAGTCTTTGAGGGGGTCTGGGGGAACTTTCTTCAGAAAGCTCCCCCAGAGAAAGCCCAATATTTGAAAGTTTTTGAAGGGGTCCGGGGGAACTTTCTTCAGAAAGTTCCCCCGGAGAAAAGGATACAATCAATGTTTGAATTACTCAAAACCGAGGGAAATGCCCGACGCGGCATAATGCACACGGTGCACGGCGACATACAGACGCCCGTATTTATGAATGTCGGCACATGCGCGGCGATAAAGGGCGGGATATCCTCGCGGGAGCTTATAGATCTGAACTGTCAGGTCGAGCTTTCCAACACATATCACCTGCATTTGCGCCCGGGCGATAAGCTGATCCGTCAGCTGGGCGGCTTGCATAAATTTATGAACTGGCAGCGGCCGATACTCACCGATAGCGGCGGCTTTCAGGTCTTTTCGCTGGCGCAGCTGCGTAAAATAACTGAGGAGGGCGTGCATTTTTCGTCACATATCGACGGAAAACGCATTTTTATGGGTCCAGAGGAGAGCATGCAGATACAATCTAATCTCGGCTCAACCATTGCCATGGCCTTTGACGAGTGCATAGAGAACCCGGCAACGTATGAATACGTCAAAAATTCGCACGAGCGCACCATCCGCTGGCTGGCACGCTGCAAGGCCGAGATGGAACGGCTGAATTCGCTGCCGGATACCATCAATCCACACCAGCTGCTGTTCGGCATCAATCAGGGCGGCACCTACGCCGACCTGCGCATTGAAAACATGTGCCGCATCGCCGAGCTCGACCTGCCCGGCTACGCCATCGGTGGTCTGGCCGTCGGTGAGGAGACCGAGGAGATGTACCGCATCATTGAGGCCGTCGAGCCGCATATGCCCAAGGACAAGCCGCGCTATCTTATGGGCGTCGGTACGCCGGTCAACATTCTCGAGGCCGTGCACCGCGGCGTTGACTTCTTTGACTGCGTTATGCCCTCGCGAAACGCGCGTCACGGCAATCTCTTTACCTGGAACGGTAAGATCAATATTCAAAATGAGCGCTATATGGATGATATGCGCCCCATCGATGAGCACTGCGGCTGCCCCGCCTGCCGCAATTACAGCCGCGCGTATATACGCCACCTCATCAAGGCCAAGGAGTCACTGGGTATGCGGCTGGCAGTGGCGCACAACCTGTATTTCTACAACGAGCTGACCGCCCGTATCCGCGAGGCGCTGGACAATGGCGATTACGAGAGCTTTTATCAAAAATATCGCATTAAGCTGGCCGAGCGGCTGCCGGAGGGCGAATAATGCGCCTGTATCTCATCCGCCACGGCGAGACCGAGGACAATGTCCGCCGCGCACATCAGGGCTGGACGCAGGACGGACTGAACGAGCATGGCGTCAAGCAGGCTGAGAAGCTGCGAGATGTGTTGTCCTCCAAGCATTTTGACCGCATAATATGCAGCGACCTCGGCCGCACGCGCCAGACCTGCCGCATTCTTTTCGGCGAGGACGCCACCGTCGAGTACGACGAGCGCCTGCGCGAGATAAACAACACCGTGCTGCACGGTCGCACGCGCGACGAGCTGTATGCCCTGTGGGGCGACGAATATCTCGAGCGCTGCCATCGGCTGGATTTTTCAGCCTACGGCGGCGAGAGTGCGCAGTCGCTGCTTGAGCGAACAGCGGACTTCATGCGCAGCCTTGAGGCCGACACAATCTCGGAGCGCATAGCGGCCGTGACGCATGGCGGCACCATCCGCGCCATACTCTCAGGCGTGCTGGGCTGCCCGATATACACGCCGAGCATGCTTGTGCGCAATTGCAGCATCAGTGAGCTCAGCTTTACGCCCGAGCTCGGCTGGCGACTGCTGCACCTCAACAATACTAAGGAATTTTAATTTAACATATATGAAAGGAACCCTAAACATGATTGCAAAAAGTGTAATTGAAAGAGTCCTCGAGCGGGCGATGACAACGGGAGCTGATTTCGTTGAGCTGTTCGCCGATCGCACTCACAGCACCAGTCTGCTTATGGCCGATTCGCGAATCGAAAATATACGCGATAACACCATTTCCGGAGTTGGTATCCGTGCCTTTGTAGGCACGCGCACGGTCTTTGCCTCGACCAGCGATATGACTGAGGAGGGACTGATGAAATGTGCCGCATCGGTCGCAGCTGCGATCGACGAGGCTAAGAATGTGCCGCAGATCCGCCTGGTTGAGCGTATCCCCACCAACATTCACCCCGTTAAGCTGGTGCATGCGGATTCACAGCTGGAGCGCAAGGTCGAGCTGCTGAACATCGCCAACAAGGCTGCTAAAGACTATGACCGCCGCATCGTTCAGGCGCAGTGCATGCTGATGGGAAGTGACCGCTCCATTCTTGTCGCCAATACCGACGGCCTGCTGACGACCGACCGCAATGTTCGTACTCGTCTCGGCGTTTCCGCTATCGCTTCGGATGGCAATGAGAATCAGTCCGGCTCGTGCTACCCCGGCCGCCTCATGGGGCTTGAGATGTTTGAGTCGGTGATCGACCCGGCAGAGGTGGCGCGCCGCGCCGCAGCGCAGGCTATCACCAACCTCGGCGCCGTCTATTGCCCGGCCGGCAAGATGACAGTCGCTATTGAAAACGGCTTTGGCGGCGTTATTTTCCACGAGGCCTGCGGACATTCGCTGGAGGCGACGTCGGTCGCTATCGGCGCGTCGCAGATGGCCGGCAAGCTGGGTCAGAAGATCGCAAACGAAAAGGTGACCGCCGTCGACGATGGCACTATCCCCAACGCATGGGGCTCGGTCAATATTGACGACGAGGGCACGCCCACACGGCGCAATGTGCTCATTGAGAACGGTGTCCTCAAGAGCTATATGATCGACCGCCTCGGCTCCCGCCGCATGGGCATGCCCATGACCGGTAACAGCCGCCGCGAGGACTACACCTATGAGCCCACCTCGCGTATGACCAACACGTTTATCGAGAACGGTCCTGACAAGAATGAGGATATCATCGCCTCCATCGAGTACGGCCTTTATGCCAAGTCTATGGGCGGCGGCTCTGTCAACCCGCTGACCGGTGACTTCAACTTTGCCGTCAGCGAGGGCTATATCGTCAGAAACGGCAAGATCTGCGAGGCAGTGCGCGGTGCATCGCTCATTGGTAACGGCTCGCAGATACTCCAGGATATCGACATGGTCGGTCAGAACCTCGAGAGAGGGCAGGGAATGTGCGGCTCCTCAAGCGGCTCGGTTCCCACAGATGTAGGTCAGCCGCTCATCCGTGTGTCAAGCATAACGGTTGGCGGAAGAAAGTGAGGTAGATAGCATGAAGAATTTTGATGTAATTAAAAAAGCTCTGGTCGAGGCGGCTGCCGCGGCAGGCATCGAGGAATACGAGATTTATTATCAGAATGTCAGCAACATAAGCACTGAGACGCTTAAGCAGGAACTGAGCAGCTTTTCCAGCGGCACCTCGGGCGGTATTTGCTTCCGCTGCATTGTAGACGGCCGCATGGGCTATGCCTCAAGCGAGGTCATGGAGGTCGAGGAGATGACGGCGCTGGTCAACCGCGCTGCCAACAATGCCCGCTTTATCGGCACCTCCGAGCGCGAGATCATCTTCGCCGGCTCGCCTGAGTACGGCAAAAAGACGCGCGAGTTTACCGCGCTGCCGGACGCTGAGCAGCTTAAGCGCGTAGCGCTGGATATTCAAAGCTCCAACTATAGCCAGGGCGAGTACGTTGCTGACAGCACACAGTCAGCTGCAATGGCCTTTGAAAGCGAGACGGTGCTGTGCAATTCGCACGGCCTTGAGCTCTCCAATCACACCGGCCTTGCGGGTGCTTACAGTGAGATAGTCGTCTGCCGGGATGGCGAGAATGCCTACGGCTTCCAAATGGCACAGTTCAACGATGCCGAGGCTATGAAGAACATCAGCGCCGATGCTTACGCTGACGCTATGAGCAAGCTGGGCGCCGGCGAGGTCGAGAGCGGAAGCTATGATATCGTCATGAGCGGCAAGCAGATGCGCAGCATTCTGGCTACCTTCTGGACGGTGTTCTCGGGTCAAAGCGTGCGCCTTGGGCTGTCGCTTATGGGCGACAAGCTGGGTCAGGTGGTTGCGTCGGAATGCGTAACGCTCAGCGACGATCCCTTCGACCCGAACTGCCCCGTTCAGACCACCTTTGACGCCGAGGGCGTGGCGGTCTACAAAAAGAACGTTATTGAGAAGGGCGTGCTGGGCACGCTGCTCTACAACCTGTCCGAGGCCAACCGCGCCGGCGTTGAGACGACCGGCAACGCCTTCAAGGGCGGTTATTCGGACACCGTGGGTATTCGTCCCTTCCGCCTCGGCCTGGAGCCGGGAGAGCTTAGCCGTGAGCAGCTGTTTGAGCAGGTCGGAAACGGCATTTTCGTGACCGAGATAAAGGGTCTGCACGCTGGCGCCAATGCCAGCACGGGCGATTTCTCCATCGAGAGCGCCGGATTTATGATCGAGAACGGCAAGCAGGGACGTGCTGTCAAGTCGTTCACCATTGCGGGCAATTTCTACGAGCTGCTGCGTAACATCGTTGCGCTGGGGCGTGATGTTGAGTATGGTCTGCCGTCCGGGCTGAATGTTTTCGCGTCACCGGATGTACTGATCAAAAATATCAGCGTTGCGGGCAAATAATGCTTGCATTATGGCCGGGGATGCTGTATAATAAGCCCTGAGCCTTAATACGAAAGGATTTTTACAATGGATAATACTCAAAAGACAATGGACAAGATAGTTGCGCTGTGCAAAACACGCGGCTTCATTTTCCCCGGCTCCGAGATATACGGAGGCCTGGCCAACTCCTGGGACTACGGCCCGCTCGGCGTTGAGCTTAAGAACAACATCAAGCGCGCCTGGTGGCAGAAATTCGTCCAGCAGAACAAATACAACGTCGGCCTCGACGCCGCCATACTCATGAATCCGCAGACCTGGGTGGCCTCCGGCCATCTCTCCGGCTTCTCGGATCCGCTGATGGACTGCCGCGAGTGCCATGAGCGCTTCCGCGCCGACAAGATCATTGAGGACTGGTGCGCCGAGAACAGCTTTACGCTTGAGAAGCCCATCGACGCCTTCAGCCAGGCCGAGATGAAGCAGTTCGTGGAGGATCACAACATACCCTGCCCCTCCTGCGGCAAGCATAATTTCACCGATAT
>CAYXBY010000035.1:0-16748 GCA_964463325.1 uncultured Lachnospiraceae bacterium
CGCTGGACCCGCGCCGCCTTTGAAAAGGCGGGCGAAACTTTCAAACAAAGGGGATAAGGGTGCAACGGTGTACGCCGCGCCTCAGATCCGGCTCAAAGCCCGGGGTTCAGGGGAGCAACGCCGCAGGCCGGCACCCCTGCATTAAGTAACTTTTCCCCTCTCCCTCGGGAGAGGGGGCAGGGGGTGAGGGGGATAATGAAGCATAGAATGCTTCATTAAAAGAGTGGGAGAGGGGCGGGGGTGAGGCAATCGAAGTGTGCTTCATTAAAAGAGCGGTAGAGGGGGCAATGAAGCATGCAATGCTTCAACCCCGCCCGCAGTCGTCACCGTAAAATAGCATCGAAGCATGCAATGCTTCACCTTCCCCACAGCAGTGAGGGCACCGTCATCACCAGCATATATACCGCCACCGTGCCGGACACGGCATAGTCGCCCAGCCGCAGCGTCACCAGCAGCGTGGCTGCGATCACACCGACCAAAAACGCACAGAAATACAGCAGCAGGCCGCGGCGACGGCGCACCTTGAGCTTGTGACATTCATTTACAACGTCGATCAGCCGCGTTGGGTCGTCCAGCGCCAGAATTCCGCTGTCCACCTTGTCACGGCGCACCGCGTCGTGTGATTCGCTACGTACAGCGCCGGGACGGATAACGCTCAGCTCATAGTCAGGCAGCGTGCGCTTGCGCGATATCATTATCTCGTCAATGCCGGGATCAGACGTCCGTATGGCTGCCGCATCACGGTGACGGTCAAGCTGCGTCAGACGCTGCTCAAACTGCTCACTCGTGCGATAATCGGCGTAAAGCCGCGCCGCCGGGCAACCGTCAAGCACGATAAATATCACGCTGACTACACCCTCCGTCATTAGCTGACGGTCACGCGGCGAGGTCGGCGGGACGATGCCGTAATGCGACATAAATTCAAGATTACCGGCCAGAATGGTCGTTTTGCCCTCCAGCCTTGCCTCAACGCCGCCGCGCTGCACACGTAGCAGCTCAACGTCGTCAATGCGGTGATACCGCGCGCTCTCGGTCATAAAGACCTCGCCGAGCGGCCCGCCGATGGCGGCGAACAGCGACCCTGTCTTGATCAGCACATCGTACAGCTCAAAGCCGTCATACAGCTTGAGTCCCTTGGTACCGATCAGCTCGGACGGGAACAGACTGCTGTCGTCAAATATCAGCAGCTTGGGGCGCGAAAATTCATCCACGGCACTGTCCCCGATGACCGCGCAGCCACGCCGCTTGAGTGCCAGCGTCGACATAAACGGCGGCAGCGTCAGGCAGATCAGCAGCGGGGCAGGCAGCACCATTAGCACGGTCGCCATCAGCGCCGACAGGGCACCCACTACGCCGCCGCCAAGGCTGGCCGCAATGATGCACTCTATCACGCCGACTGCCACCGCAGGCAGCAGCATGAAGTTTAGTATATAGATCCCGCGCTTTTTGCTGCCGGTGCGGCGGAAATAGCCGTCTGTGAAGTCGGCGGCGACGGTGCTGTAGGCGCGGCGCTCCACCCGCTCCACACCCTGCGGCAGCGGGCGGGAATTGTATTTTTGCTCAAATGACTGCGTTTCTCGCACCGGCGAATAGCGCACGCCCTCGGTGCTTACCACCTCAAACGTTGTGCGCTCGCGGCAGAGTACCAGCAGCTCGTATGTCACCGACATGACCATGCACAGCACGACCGGGAAATTGTAGGCTCGCAGCCCCTCGGGACGCAGGATGAGCATGATTATGTCGTACATCACCCCCACCACAAAGGCCACGCTGCTTATCGCATGCGGCTCGGGGTCGAGGTGGATGATGCTGACCAGACCATCGCGCAGGCTGCGGAAGCACAAAAGCCCTGCAGTCAGCAGCAACGCGGTCAGCGTCAGCATGAAAATGGCGGGATCCTCAGTTGGTTCAAAGGGACGCAGCAGCTTGAAGCCGAACAGCCCGAGGTTTTCCATATAGCCGCAGACCGCGCAGATGAGCGCCGTAAAGCCCAGCCGGACGGCGGTCAGCGTGATGCGGTGGCGGTAGTCGGACTTGATGCCTGCGTCCTGCGCGTGCGAGCTGTACTCGGCTCCAACATAGCCCCAGCCGCTGTCGGCGGGGTCGGGTTCAATTTCCGATTCTGACTCAATTATGGGTCCGATTTCCGGTTCAACTTCCGGCTCCGGCTCAACTTTCGGTTCTGACTCAATTTCGGGCTCGGGCTCGGGTTCAAATTCGGGCTCAAGCTCGATCTCAGACTCAACTTCCGGCTCCGGCTCGATTTCCGACTCGATTTCCGGCTCGATTTCCGACTCGATTTCCGGCTCGGCCTCATCCTCAAACCACGGCACCTCGTCGTCGGGCAGCTCGACCACTGGCACGTCGGGCAACTCGTCGGATAACTCGTCAAGCAGCTCGTCGAGCTGCGCTTCCAACGGTTTGTCGGACAGCTCGTCAACCTGCGCTTCAGCCTGTGCTTCAACCGGCTCGTCAAGCGGCGCTTCAACCGGTTCGTCCGCAGGCGTTTCAACCTGTTCATCCACCGCAAAGGCCGACGCCAGCGCTTCGGCAACGGCGGGCGGCATCTCGGCTGACTCAAAGTCTTCAAGCAGTTCGTCGTCGGGCTTGTCGGGCTCTACGGGTTCTTCAACCCTCTCGGGCTCGTCCGGCGTGGGAAGCTGCTCAGGCTCTTCGACCTCCGCGACAGCCTCCTCTTGCTCGGCGTTCTCCTGCTCGCCGGTCACAAATTCACCGAGGTCGATCTCATCCGACAGCAGCGACGGCGCGGCACTCTCGTCGGTGGGAGCGTCATCGCCCGTGCGGCGGCCATTAAGCTGCTTTTCTATCAGCGCCGCGATCTCGCGATCAAAGCGGCTCATATCGGCGCTGCCCGCACCACGTTGCGGCGCGGCTGCCGGTTGTCCGGCGTCGTCCATTGAGGCGCGCAGCTTGCTAACTACCTCATCAATGTCTCGGTCCTTTTTGCTGTCCATGGTACAGCTCACCTCCCGATGCTTTATTTTTTGTGATGCTGACGCGACGCTTCAGCCAGCACGACGGCAGCTGCGGCGGCCACGTTAAAGGAATTCACGTGCCCGTACATGGGGATGGACACCTTAAAATCGCACTTTTCCAGCACCAGACGCGACACGCCCTCGCCCTCGCTGCCCATCACGATAGCGCAAGCGCCCGAAAAATCGGTGTCATAATAATTTTGGCCGCCTACCTCGGCGCCGTACACCCACACGCCGTGCTCCTTAAGCTCCTCGATAGCGGCGCTTATGTTGGGCACGCGGGCGATGGCCAGGTGCTCGACCGCACCTGCCGATGCCTTGGAGACCAGCGGTGTCAATCCCGACGCGCGGCGCTTGGGGATGACGAGCCCGTGCGCACCGACACCCTCGGCGCAGCGGATGAGCGTGCCAAGATTGTAGGGGTCGGTGATGCCATCGGCAATGACGATGAGCGGAGCCTCGCCGCGCTCGGCGGCAATTGACAGTATATCCTCAAGGCTGCAATAGCTTTTTTCAGCTGCCATTGCGACGATGCCCTGGTGGTTTGCGCTGCCGGACAGCTCGTCCAGCTTGCTTTTTTCCACCTCGATGACAGGTATTCCCGCATTTTTAGCCTCGGCGATGAGCACGACTATCGAGCCCTCACGGTCGCCGCGGCGCACCATTATTTTGTCTATCTCTCGCCCCGACTTGAGCAGCTCGCGCACGGCGTTACGGCCGATAACTGCACCCGGCGCCGGCTCGCGTGTAGTAGATTGCTCACCGACATGGCGTGGCGCCGGCTCGCGTGCAGGATACCGCTCGCCATTATTGCGTGCAGCCGTCTCGCGCTCGGGTCTTGGGCGGGCGCCGCCACGGCGTTCAAAATTGTCCTTATTGTCCTTCATAAAATGTACTTCCTTTTTGCCAATTATTCATTATAAATTATAGCATATCGCAAACTTTTTGTATAGAGACTTTTCAGATTTTCTTTGATTATTTCGTGAAAAATCAACCCCGCATGCGCAAATCGCCTTGGAATTTGTCTTTTTATGTCAAATGAATTATTGCCAAGATGCGGGAAAATAAAACGGTTAGGCTGTGCCTAACCGTTTTTTGCGTTTTTCTGCCCTGTGCCTAAAAAAATCGCAGGAGCGCATTATTATTCCGCGAGACCCTCTGATATGCCCAGCAGCAGAATGCCCGCAATAACGACGCTGACCGTCAAATATTGCCAGACCGTCAGCTTTTCCTTAATGAATATGCGCGACAGCAGCACGGACACTATGCAATACGCGCTTATCATAGGTGCGGCGACCGAGCCATGTCCGGACATGGCGTAAACATATGTAAACTGTCCCGCTGTCTCGAGCACAGCGGCCGTCAGGCGCGAGCCCTGCGGGCGGCGCACGAGGCTCTGCCGCTTGATCAGCATGAACACCAGTATAACGATAGCGCAGAAGAAAAAGGTCAGCTCGTAGGATATGTTCGCGACGTCCTCAAAGTTATCGGGGGTAACATTTTTGAGTAATGTCGTCTCGGGGTCGTCGAGGTACCATGCGTCGAAGAAGGTGCCCAGTGCGTCTATCACGCAATAGCCGATCGGCAGCAGGAAGGCCACAAAGCCGGCGCGATATTTTTTGTTCTCGGCATCGGGCATCGGCTGCTGATCGCGCTTTTTCTCAAGCAGTCCCAGCGCGAAAACGCCGACGCAGATGAGTATAACACCCACCGCCGACCATACATCCATCTTCTGCCCTAAAATCACCAGGCACAGTATCGCCACCAGCGCACCTGACGCATTCTGAATAGGCGACGATATCGACAGCTCGAGATATCTCAGCCCGAGATATCCCACCGTCATGGACAAAATGTACATTGCCGAAACCGGCAGATAAATGAGCAGGTTGATCGGGTCATATTCAATATCACTGAATATCAGCGTGGCGATTGCGTGAACGCCCATCACCAGACCCACCATCATCGCAGTTTTGAGGTGACTGTATTTATCCTCCTCATCTGCGCCCTTTTTGTAAAACAGATCCGCACTGCCCCATGCGAGCAGTGTAATAAGTGCAAAAATGAACCACATAAATCAGTTATTTTCCTTGTCTTTTAAGATATGCGATTGAAATCTCCGCGTGAGAATTTGTATTCTATGCGCTCCATCTCATAATCGTAAAGGCACAGCGTGCCCAGTGGGCGCTCATCGTAATTGATGGCGTCGATATAATAAATGTCGGCAAAAAGGCCTATATCGAGCTCATCCAGCGTGACGCCCTCGAATACAAAGCGGCGATAATTATAAAGCTTGGTGCGTGCCTCGACGACCTCGCTCGGGAAATAGCGCGTTTTGGACAGTGTTGACTCGTCGATGTTGTCGGTTTTGTCGTTCGGCGTCAGATCGGTGGTCTTGACCAGCGTCACGTCAAAGTGCTCGTCGTCGAGCGACGGTACCTCGTCCAGCTTCAGGTCGTTTGCCACATTTTCAACGGTGCTGTTGTTGTACCTGAAAATGATCTGCACCTGGTTAGCGTCGGTAATTATGACATAATCCTCGATGGAAAAATAGCCGTAGCTCTTGTCATCGCGCGTGATGGACGCCTGATCCTGGTGGAAGCCCTCCAGCTTGCCGTCGGAATAGGCCTCCTGTAGTGACGGCGTGACATAAAGCTGCTCTATCTCGCCTGGTATGCGTGTCGAAACACACATGCGCCAGATAAGCATTGAAAACACGAAAATGACGATCATATAAAGTATCGCCTTAATCACCCAGCCGGTGATCTTTAATGCTCCGGGCTTGTAAGCCATGAAAGTTTATACCTCCGTTAGTTTTTGGGTATGAAGCGGAAGGTCAACGACGCCCCTGAGGTCAACTTAAGCTCGCCGCCCGCTATGCTGCTGCCGGCTGTATACCAGCCGTCGGCCACGTAGCCCTCAGCAGCGACGGGTATAGCAATCGCCGTGCCGTCGCGCCGCGTTTCAAAGCGCAGCGCACCGCGCCCCTCAATGTTGACAATAACATTCAATGCCGCACGCGGCACCAGCTGTGCCACCTCGCCACCCAGCGCGTCGCCGAGAACTATTTTGCGTCCGATCTCGGCGACAAGCGTGTACTGCTCGGGTCCAAAGCCGGCAGTGCAGCGGCGGGTGAAGAGGCCAGGGATACCGTCGGTCGAGCGCGTGAAGCTGACGCCGGGCGCCAGATTCAGCTTATTCCCCGAGATCTCCAGCCCGTAAATGTGCTGGAATAGCATAAGATAATCCTTATAGTCGGGCTGACCCTCGACATTGATGACGTTGTCGGTAAAGCGTATACGCTCCATGTAATTGCTGACGACGGTGTAGCCGCTGTAGGAATAAGACTTGGTGTTAAAAGCATCCTGCCGCGTCACACCGCTGACAGGCCGCAGCCCGGGCAGGTTGTTGCTGTTGCCGGAGATGTATACCACCTGCTTGTCGCTGCCCTCGGGAATATTGAAGGTGTTGCCGCTGATGGTCATACCATGTATGCCGGCCTGCTCGTATTCGGCGGCATGCGTCACCTTCTGACCGGTCACAATACTGGTGTAGCGCGTTGTGGCGTTTGTGGTGTAGAGCACGATAAACGCCGGCGTCGTGGCGGATTCATCCTTGACATTGGCGTATTTTTTGTAGGCCGTAAAGGTGTTGCCGGATATCTCGGTCTCGACGATGCCGTTGTAGCGTATGGCTGCATACAGCATACCGTCAAAGACGTTGTCGGTTATCTTAAATCCGGTGACAGTGGCGCCGCCCGCCTGCGAATGGTGACCAATGGCCATCAGCGGAACGCCGAGCTCGTCGCTCTTGCCGAAATAGCAGTGGCTGATCTCGATATTCTCGCTATAATTGAACTCGCCCTCGGCGAATTGCAGCGGCGCGGTGTCCGCGGTGCCGGTCGCGCCGGGAGCAGACGTCTCTATCTGCACGACCTCACGCGTAAATGTACCGCCCCAGACATAGCCGGCGAACATGCAGTTGCGTATGGCAGAATTGGTGCAGCCGGTGTACTGAATGGCATGATTGTTTTTGACGTCCTTGAGTATGACGTTCTCAAGCAGGGCGCCGTCGGCGCAGGCGAATATGATAGCGCCCTTGGTGGTGCCGCACATATCCAACACACCGCCGCGAACAGTAAAATGAGAGCTGCCCTCGGCACCGCGTGTCTGATGCTTGTTGTTCATGATTCGCGCACCACTGAGCACGGTTATCTCGCCGCGCTTGACCTGCCGCGCCAGCTCATCGGTAAAGCCCACGGTGGCATCGGTCATGGTGGTGTACATCTCAAGCGTCACGCCCTCGGGCATGCAGAGGAGGTCGACAACATAGATGCCGGGGTAGAGATAGACCGTCTCACCCGGCTTAGCCGAATCGAGCGCCGCCTGGATGGCAGCGGTAGCGTCGGTCGTGCCGTCGCCCTTGGCGCCAAACTGCATGCTGGCCTCAATAAACACGTCCTCGGTCTTGTGTGGCGTGATGGTCACCGTCTCGCCCGCAACGCTGACATCGACCGTAGTCTTGTGCCCAAAGCAGTCGGCGACCGAGATAGTAGCCTGCCCGTCAAGGTAGGCGGTGAGGCGCAGACGGCCATTTGTGTCAGCCGTTGCCTCAACTATTGCAGGAGCATTTGATGAAGCAGTGTGTGCACGCAAGCCCATCTCAAGTGCGCTGACCGATTTGTATGCAACCGGGTCGCCGTGAACCACCTCTGTCGTATCGGCGGACGAGGTGCCACCCGGTACATCGGGCGGCTCCCGCCCGGTAGTCGTACCGGCGGGCGTCGTTTCAGAGCCGGGGCCCTGAGAGTTACAGCCTGTGAGCAATGTTGACAGCATCAGCATTGCCATACAAAGACAAAGCAGTTTCTTCATCGTAGCGTTTCCTTTCCTGAGAGATTTATGTAACACACCGCACCTTACGACTCGGCGGCTATCTTACGAAGTGTCTTCATGACATCATTCCCGCCGCGGCCGAAATAGTCATGCAGGCGCATGTATTCGGCGTAAAGTCGGTCATATATAGCGACATTCTCGGCAATGGGGTGATACACCCTGTCGCAGCCGGCGGCCATGTGCTGCATGGCCTCGTCCAGCGTGGCGTAGCCGCCGCCCTCGCTGCCGGCAGCTGCGGCAGCCTGTATGGCGCCGGACAGCGCCGGAGCCTGTGTCGAGGTCGATATCTCGATATCCATATTAAGTATATCCGCATACATCTGCATGGTAAACGGATCCTTGCGGGCAATTCCGCCGGCGGCCACTATGCGGCCGACTCTGACACCGTGCTCACGATAATTTTCGATTATGGCACGTGTGCCGTAGGCAGTAGCCTCGATGAGCGCACGCAGCATATCCTCTGGGCGGGTGCGCAGCGTCATGCCGACAAACATGCCCGACAGCGAGGCATCGACCAAAATATTGCGGTTGCCGTTGAACCAGTTGAGCGCTATCAGACCATTCTCGCCCGGACGCTTGGCGGCGGCCTTCTCAAGCAGCAACTTGAGCATGGACACACCGCGCTCGCGCGCCTCGGTAACGTAGTCCTCACGCATGACATTCTGAGATGCCCAGGCGAAGTGGTCGCCGACGCAGCACAGCCCCGCCTCGTAGCCGTAAAAGCCGGGCGTCATGCCGTCACGGACGATGCCGCATATGCCGGGCACCTGACCGTCGCGGTCGCCAAGCAGCATATAGCAGGACGATGTGCCCATAATGGCGCACATGTCGCCGCTCTCGCGAAGACCGAGCGAGATTGTAGCCGTATGGGCGTCGGGCATGGGGCAGGCCACGGCCGCCCCCTCGGGCAGACCCAGCCACTCGGCCGCGTGGCGGCAAACGCTGCCGGCACGCTCACCGGTGAACACCATGGGCGCGTCCAGCTTGTCGCGCACGACGTGACGCAGCCGCTCGTCAAGACTGCCGAAAAAGTCCTCGGAGGGGTAGCCGCCCTCGTCAATGACATAGCTGCCCTTGTAGGCAGCGAAGCAGTAGCCTCGCGTCTGGCGGCCGGTCAGCAGCCAGGTGAGCCAATCGCCGGCCTCGATGAAATAGTCAGCCGCGGCGTATATATCGGGGCGCTCGTCGAGCACCTGCCAGATCTTGGGGAACATCCACTCGGACGACACACGTCCGCCAAAGCGGTCGAGCCAGCGCTCGCCGCGTGCGCGTGCGGCCTCGGTCAGGCGGTCAGCGTAGCTCTGCGCGGCATGGTGCTTCCACAGCTTGACATAGGCATGCGGCTCGCCGCTGAAGCGCTCGTCAAAGCAGAGCGGCGTTCCGTCGCTCCGCACGGGCAGCAGCGTGCAGCAGGTGAAGTCGACACCGATGCCGACAATGTCGGCGGGGTCGATGCCGGCCTTGGCTATTACACCGGGGATGATGTGCTCCAACACATCGATATAGTCCTGCGGGTGCTGCAGTGCGTAGTCGGGCGGCAGCGCGACACCATCGCCGTTCAGCCTCTCGGACATGACGGCATGGGGGTAATCCATGACGCAGTCGCACAACTGGCGACCGTCGGAGATATCTATAAGCACGGCACGCCCCGAAAGCGAGCCGTAGTCAAGACCAATCGAATACTTTGACATGATGCTTCTCCTTACGATAACTTATCAGCTTATTATACTACACTTTTGGCGCTTTGTAAAGAAAAAAATCACACGTTTTGGCCAATAAAAAAACGCCCTCTCCGCAAGCAGTGCGAAGAGGGCTGTAGGTTATATCTCAAATGATAATGAAGGAAACGCCTCGGAGCGAGTCGGACGCGTCGGGCGAGCGTACCTCAAGCGAATTGGCGGCGGCGATGTCATCGGCATCGGCCAGGTAACGCCTCGCGACGCTCCACAGCGTGTCGGACGAGTCGGGATAGCAGACGATGCAGTCGCCGCGCGGAGCGCCGGGCGCACCAAAGCGGGCGTGCTCCAGCATTTTGATGCGGTCCTGCTGCCCCGCCGCCAGCGCAACGCCGATCTCGCAGTCGACTGCCACCCGCTCGCCATCCATGCGCGCGCGGCAGGACATGACCGTAAGCGTTGCACTGCCGTCAAGGACGGCGTCGGCAGCGGTGCCGGGCAGGTCGGTCTCGTAGCGCAGCGGCTGACACAGCTCGACCGAGCCATACTGCTCACCATCGCGATAGACGACGCTGTAGCACACCTCGCCAGTCACGACGCAGCGCCCGCGCTCGGCCGAGATGCTGTCTGCGGCGGCCGTTCCGGTGACGTCGACAATGCGTGCCGACGGCGGCAGCCCCACCTCGGCGGCGTCAAAAACGCCGCTTTGACTGAAATTGCCGTTAGTCACCCTGACCGGCAGCCAGACTTGCCGCTCACAGCAGGTGACCTCGGCGGCGCCGCCGGTGGAATATATATCGCGCGTAAATGCAACGCTCTCGCGGTGGTAGGCCTCGGCCTCGAGCGATATCGCCGCCTCGCAGAGCAGTCTGCCATCCTCAACACTGACATTGACGCTCTGACACTTCCCCGCCCCGCGGCAATCCCAGCCGGGGCACACGCGCGGCGCACTCAGCTCGCGCACAAACGGCAATCGGCGCCAGACCGCGCTGCACTCGCCCTCCTCGCGGCAGCACAGCAGCCGCAGCAGCAGTTCCCCACGGCAGACCATGCAGTCCCGCCCCGCCGACACCTCGCCCATCAGCACGGCGCCGTCGGCGGCGATGACGCGCAGCTCCCCCTCGCCGGGCTCGGGTATTATCTCGTCCTCCAGCGGCACCGACTCCTCCTCGGCGTGCACCGCGTCGCCGTACTCGGCCTCGCCCAGCAGCCGCCGCAGCTCGGGCTCCGACACAGTCCCCTCCAGCTGCTCGTCGATGCGACAGTCGCACAGGCAGGTGACGTCGGCGCTGATGCGCAGGCGCAGACTGATGCGGCGCGGCGCCGTCATGCGCCCGGTGACGCTGTCGGGGCGCACGGCGGCCAGCACGCAGGCGTCCTCGGTCAGCGCGGCGCCGGGGATGTCATCGGGCTCGGTCTCGAGCGAATAGCTGCCCGGCAGCGTGACCGAATACAGCTGGTCGTCCTCGCCGGCGTAAAGTATCGCATAGCTGACGCTGCCTGAAAGCTCAAGTCGTCCGCCGCCGAGGTAGCGTGCGGGTGGTGTCAGCGTCGGCGTGACGCGCAGCAGCCTCCCGACTGCCGGCTGGTAGTCGGGCAGCGACAGCTCCTCGCCGAGCTCGCCGCTCAGGCGACGACGGCGCACCGGCAGGCGCAGCGTACCGGGCATAAATTCGCCCTTGATGTATTTTTCCATATTATATTTGTCCTCCGCTTGATATTTTTCGCTACAGCATATGCCGCGGGCGGGCGATTTATGACATGAGATCGTGCGGCGGCAGCGCCTCGCCGTTCAGCAGCGCCTCGTAGCAGTCGTCATCGGGCAGCTCGACGTAAAAGCCGCGCACGCCGATTACGCGCAGCCCGCCGTAGCGATAATCGGCGAGCGGACGATCCAGGTGGTCGTCCGAATGTGCTGCGACCAGCGGCATGCCGCCGCGAAAGCCAACGATCAGCAGCGAATGGTAAAAATCGCCCACCTCGTCCGACAGCTGTATGACGTCGCCCTCGCGCGCCTCGTACAGCTCGATCTGCTCACCAAACGGCCCTACATGCGTGATCGACGGCGGGAAATTGCCTGCGCCCGTCATGTAATCGTAAAAAAATTCTACCCCCGTCCAGGACGGCGCCCTGTCCTCGGGACTTATGTAGTACCAGCCAAAGGTCGGCGTGAAATCCATAACACAGCCGCCCGCCAGCACGCATTGCGACACAAAATTTGTGCAATCGCCGCCACGCCCTGCAAAATTGAAAAACAGCGGGTTGCGGTCAAGCGCCCACCGCCGCGCATAACTGACCGCCCGTGCGCGGTCATACTGTCGTACCACCAACATAGTTACTCCAAATTTATTATTGTATCCGGGGCTCTGCCCCGCACCCCCAAAGCTTTCAAGCATGCTTCGCAGCTGAAACGAAAGTACAGCGGCTAAGATAAAGACCGCCGGAAACCACTTTTCAACATGGTTTTTACACGTTCGTCTTTGTATCGCCGCACCTCGGCGGATACACTTGGCCTGCGTATGACTCATGTTTGAAAGTTTTGCGGGGTCTGGGGTGCTTTTTCAAAAGCGCCCCAGTGGGGTCCGGGGCAGAGCCCCGGGAGCATCCCCCTTATCGTGATAAATACCCCCTCGTATGCCGCGCCACCTCGCCGGATAGTGGGCAGAGCGCGGCGAGGTTGATCAGCGTCATGAAGCCGATAGCCAGGTCGGCGAGCTCCCAGAGCGGGGCGGGGGCGCTGACCGCGCCAACGACGACGGCGGCACCATAGACGGCGATAAACAGTCGCCGTGCCGAGCGGCGCGAGGTCAGGTAATTGACGCACTCGAGGCCGTAGTGCCCCCAGCAAATGACGGTTGCCAGACCGAAAAACAGCACCGAAAAGCACATGACATAGTCCGCCCAGCCGCCCAGCACGGCGGAATAGGCCTTGAGCGTCATCATAATGGGGTCGGCGCCGTAGGCAATGACCTCGTCGAGGCTGACGATAATGACCAGCGCCGTCATGGTGCACAGCAGTATGGTGTCGACAAACACCTCGGCAATGCCCCACATGCCCTGCTGCGCCGGATAGCGCGCGTTCGAGCCCGAATGAGCAATGGGCGCCGTCCCACAGCCCGCCTCGTTGGACATAAGCCCCCGCAACGTGCCGTATCGCAGCCCGCGGGACAGCAAAAAGCCGCCAATGCCGCCCACCGCCCCCGCCGGCCGCCATGCGTCCTTAAATATCGCAGCAAGCGCCGGCAGCAGCCTGTTGCGGCAGAGCAGCAGCACCGCCACCGACATGACAATGTACAGCAGCGTCATGCCGGGCACCAGCCGCTCTGTCAGGGCGGCGATGCCGTCGCGCCCCGTCGCCAGCACTGCCACAACGAGGGCGGCCAGCACCGCGCCGCACACCGCCGTCTCAAGCCCCATCACGCCCAAAAACGAGCGCGAAATGGCATTGACCTGTATAACGCAGCCCATCGACAGCGCGTCGGCAATGCATAGCAGTGCAAATATCGCCGCCACCGCGCTGCCGACGCGCGGCAGACCCCACCCCGCAAGCAGGTCGCGTATATAGTACATGGCGCCGCCGTGACGACTGCCGTCGGCAGAGACTCGACGGTGTGCCAGCGCCAGCACCGTTTCAGCGTATTTCAGCAGCATCGCCGCCGCCGCGCTGACCCACATCCAAAATATCGCGCCCACGCCGCCCAGATATATCGCCGACGCCACGCCGACTATGTTGCCCACCCCCAGCGTCCCCGCCAGCGCCAGGCACAGCGCCCGCAGCGGCGACATGCCGTCACCCGACGGCTCACGCAGTGCCCGCAGCACCGCGCGCGGGCGGAAAATGTGAAAGGCGCGCAGTCTAACCGTGAAAAACAGCCCCGCCGCCATCAGCAGCACCGGCACCGCCACGCCTAAAATATATGTATTGATAAAGCTCATCGCCTCCATCACCTCCCCGCCAGTATATGCCGCAGGGCTTCGGACTATGCCTGCAAGGGTCGATTTTTAGCAATCTGGCGTTGGCAACGGCTGAAATTGTTAACAATTTGTGAACATTTGGCTTAAACTATTGATTTTTTTGAGAATTCGTATTAAAATATGCACTGTAAGTTAGCACTCGATTAATTTGAGTGCCAACAGTCAAATGAAATCTAATTTGCAAAGGCAATATATTCAAGGAGGAAACAAAAATGAATATCAGACCGCTTTCGGACAGAGTCGTAGTCAAACTCGTTGAGGCTGAGGAAAAGACCAAGGCCGGCATCATCCTGACCGCTTCGGCGCAGGAAAAGCCGCAGATCGCGGAGGTCATCGCAGTCGGCCCCGGCGGAATGGTCGACGGCAAGGAGGTCGTTATGACCGTTAAGGTTGGCGACCGAGTCATCACCAGCAAGTATTCCGGCACCGAGGTCAAGTGTGACGGCGTTGAATACAATATCGTTCGTCAGAGCGACATACTCGCAATAGTTGAATAATTTTTGGAGGTAATTCTATCATGGCAAAGGAAATTCTTTACGGTATAGATGCAAGAAATGCACTCGTCCGCGGCGTTGATAAGCTGGCGGACACGGTCAAGATCACGCTGGGCCCCAAGGGCAGAAACGTGGTGCTTGACAAGAAATACGGCGCTCCGCTCATCACCAACGACGGTGTCACCATCGCCAAGGAGATCGAGCTTGAGAACGAGGCCGAGAACATGGGCGCACAGCTCATCAAGGAGGTCGCAACCAAGACCAACGACGCTGCCGGCGACGGTACCACCACCGCTACACTGCTGGCACAGGCGTTCGTTCGCGAGGGCATGAAGAATGTCACCGCCGGCGCTAACCCCATGGTCATCCGCAAGGGCATCAAAAAGGCAGTGGACAGAGCTGTCGAGTGCCTGGGCACCATCTCCAAGCCCGTCAACGGCACGGCAGATATCGCCCGCGTCGGCACCATCTCGGCAGGTGACGAGGTCATCGGCCAGCTGATCGCAGACGCTATGGAAAAGGTCACCTCGGACGGCGTTATTACCGTTGAGGAGTCCAAGTCCGCCGACACCTATTCCGAGGTGGTCGAGGGCATGCAGTTCGATCGCGGCTATCTCTCACCCTACATGGCTACCGACATGGACAAGATGGAGGCCGTCATCGACGATGCTCTTATCCTCATAACCGATAAGAAGATATCCAACATTCAGGAGATACTGCCGCTGCTGGAGCAGATCGTCCAGTCCGGCCGCAAGCTGCTCATCATCGCCGAGGACGTCGAGGGCGAGGCTCTCACCACTCTGGTGCTCAACAAGCTGCGCGGAACCTTCACCTGCGTTGCCGTCAAGGCGCCCGGCTTTGGCGACCGCCGCAAGGAGATGCTGCGTGATATCGCCGTTCTGACGGGCGGTGAGGTCATCACCAGCGAGCTGGGTCTTGAGCTCAAGGATGCCACCATCCAGCAGCTCGGCCGTGCAAGACAGGTCAAGATCAACAAGGAGAACACCATCATCGTCGGCGGTGCCGGTGCTCCCGAGGAAATACACGCCCGCGTGGCTCAGATCCGCGCCGCCATCGAGACCACGACGTCCGATTTCGACCGCGAGAAGCTGCAGGAGAGACTGGCAAAGCTTGCCGGCGGCGTAGCTGTCATCAAGGTTGGTGCTGCCACCGAGGCCGAGATGAAGGAGAAGAAGCTGCGCATCGAGGACGCTCTCAACGCGACACGTGCCGCAGTTGAGGAAGGCATCGTCCCCGGCGGCGGAACTGCATATCTCAACATCATTTCCGAGGTTGCCAAGCTGGTCGACAAGGTCGATGGCGACGAGAAGACAGGTGTCAAGATCGTTGTCAAGGCGCTTGAGGAGCCGGTACGTCAGATCGCTTATAACGCCGGCTTTGACGGCGGTGTTGTGGTCGACAAGATCGTCAACTCCAAGAAGAAGGGCTGGGGCTTTGATGCCTACAACGAGACTTATGTTGACATGGTCGCGGCCGGCATAGTTGACCCGACCAAGGTCACGCGCTCTGCGCTTCAGAATGCGGCATCTGTTGCCAGCATTATTCTGACGACTGAGTCTGTCGTTGCCGACATCAAGGAGCCTGCACCCGCAGCGCCTGCAGCCGGCATGGACGGCGGCATGGGCGGCATGTATTAAAATAGTTGCCCCGCGCCTCGGCGCGGGGCTAATTTTGCAGGGGGGATCCCCTAATTCAAACAGGAGAATTGGTCATGAATCTGATTTACATGAGATACGCCATGGAGGTGGCGGCCTGCGGATCGATAAACAAGGCTGCCGAGAAGCTATACGTTGGTCAGCCCAACCTCAGCCGAGCGATCAAGGAGCTTGAAAGCTCACTTGGGGTATCCATTTTTGAGCGTTCGCCGCACGGCATGCAGCTGACGCCGAATGGTGAAAAATTCATGGAATACGCCGATGCGATACTGCGGCAGGTCAACGCGGTGGAGACCATGTTCCGCACTGACACGGCGGTTAAAAAGCGTTTTTCGATATCCGTCCCGCGAGCCAGTTACATTGCGCAGGCCTTCACGGCCTTTTCGCAGCGCATATCGAATTATCCGGCCATTGAAGTGTTCTATCAGGAGACCAACTCCATGCACGCCATACAGAACATTATCCAGCAGAATTACAAGCTTGGCATTCTGCGCTATGCCGAAAGCTATGACCGCTATTACAAATCGATGCTCGACGAAAAGGGGCTCGATTACGAGCTTGTGACGGAGTTCCGTTATGTTCTGCTGATGAGCCGACGCTCACCGTTAGCCGCGCTCGACTGCATTCACATTTCGGATCTGGCCGATCTGATCGAAATTGCGCATGCCGACCCATATGTGCCGTCGCTGCCGGTTTCAGAGGTCAAAAAGGAAGAGCTGCCGGACGCCGCACGCCGTATTTTCGTTTTTGAACGAGCCAGTCAGCTCGAATTGCTCGCGCAAAATCCGCAAACATTTATGTGGGTTTCCGGCATGCCGCACGAGCTGCTCGATCGTTACGAGCTCGTCCAGCGCCCCTGCGACGACGACCGAAAAACCTACAAGGACATCATGATCCACCCCAGCGACTACCACCTCACCGACCTCGACAACGCTTTTATCTCTGAGCTATGCCGCGTCAAACGCGAGGTGTTTTGATTTTGCAGGGCTCTGCCCCGGGACCCCGGCAGGGGGGCATCCGCCCGGGGCTCTGCCCCGGG
>CAYXBY010000036.1:0-16724 GCA_964463325.1 uncultured Lachnospiraceae bacterium
AGAAATCCGGTTAAGGTTGAGAACGTCTAAAGCGTTCGTCACCTTAACCGGTATTATTTCGCTCACCCGCGAAGCTGTTTGAAAGTTTTGGGGGTGCAGGGGACTTTTTCAAAAGTTCCCTGCCGGGGTGTGGGGCAGAGCCCCACATTTATATTCTCACCCCAGCGTCGCGACTACGCCTGTGAACAGCGGCAGCCCGGTGTCGCAGTCAACAACGGCGTAAACAAAGGGCCGGTCGAGGACAACATTTGCCGCTATCATCACGGCGGCATCATTGGCTACGCCCCATGAGACGGCAGCGGCCTTGGTGCCGTTGCGATCCACCTCGATCACCGCCTTCTGACGGTATTCGGAGCAGAACAGCGCGGTGGCTTCGGTGATGCCGGAAAGATCGGCGGCGCCTGCTTTGAATAAATCTACAATGCCCAGCTTCTCCATCAGCGGGCGCAGGTCGGTGTCGGTGCTGCACTCAAATTCGGGCATTTTGACATTCGCCGTGCCGCCGCGCGACTGCCACAGCTGACGCCAGGCAGCGCCGTCCAACGATGCGACATAGTCATAAACGTCCGTCCCCTCGTCTGGCAGCAGCCCGACAAAGGCATAGCGCCTCGCCAACGTAGGGGCGTACAAAGCCCTGCACGCCGTCAGCGCGGAGGTAGGTCTCGGTAGAGCACAGCAGGTCAAGCGTGGCAACGCTGCCGTTGTAGCTCGTGAACTGGCCGCTTGTGATGTCGCTCTTTTCGTAGGGCTGCGCCCACTTGGCGTCAAACAGCAGCGTGTTGATAAGCACCATACGGGCGCTCTTGGGCAGCTCGTCGAAGATCCTGTCTATCAAGCCGTCGGTGTTGTCCTTGACCCAGCTGTTGATATCGCGCACGGTCGAGTTGTCCATGGGGGTCTCGTACACCTGCGCGGCGTAATAGTCGGCGTTGGCTTGCAGGAAATCGGACTTGACGTCTCCCGCCAGCGCACTGTCTATCCACAGCGAATTGGCCAGCGCAAGCTTTACGTTGTCGGTTTCGAGCGACGAGGTGTAGCCCAGCAGGCAGCGGTTAAGCTGACTGACGGTCATGCCAAGCGCCTGCTCGATCTGTGTCCGCGTCTGCCCGGCGCTGCCGTTGGCCATAAGCCCCAGGCAAAGCACGGCCGACAGTGGCGAGATAACGGTGTTCTTGCCCCGCTCGTCCGCCGCCACGCTGCTCTGAAGCAGGCGGAGCGTGACGTCGGTCAGCTCGGTGCTGACGCTCTGCTTGACCTCGGAGGCGGAAGGCGTGCCGCTGAGGCTGCGCGAATAGCCGTGAGACAGCTCGTTCGCGTGTACGCTTGGCAGGGAGCAGGAGGTCAGCGCGATGGCGCAAAGCACCGCTACAACAGATAATAAAAGCTTACTTTTTTTCATTTTCGGTTCTCCTTTGCGGAATTTTTAGTGGTTATCTACCATTACAGTCGACAAAATGCCGCGGCGGTTTCGCGGATGTGAAAAAAATATAAAATTGCGCCCGACCGTATGCTTGATGGCCGGGCGCATGCTGCTTAGTCTATGCTCTTGTCGATGTTGAAGCGCGTTATTTTGCGCGAGGTGTTTTTGACAAACTCGGTTTTGCGCACACGTACCAGCCCTACGGCCTTGTAGGGAGCCATGTTGCTGTTGGCCTCGCGCACCTTGGTGTCAAAGTAGGACTTGACCGCCTCGTCGCCCGCTATGCCGCGCCCCTCGAGCGCCTCGTAGTCGGGGTATATCTCGGCGACGATGACCTCGCGGCTGCTGTCCGCGCGGCTCTCGCCGGCGTAGACCACCACCTCGCTGACGCCGTAAATGCGTGACAGCTCGGTCTCGATCTCCTCGGGGTAGACGTTTTTGCCGTTGGACAGAATGATGAGGTTTTTGATGCGTCCGGTGATATAGACCCAGCCGTCCTCGTCGATGCGTCCGCAGTCGCCGGTGCGGAAGTAGCCCTCCTCGTCAAATGCGGCGGCGGTGGCCTCCTCGTCGCGGTAGTAGCCCAGCATGACGTTAGGCCCCTTGACGCATATCTCGCCTTCTCCGTTCTCGTCGGGATCCTTTATCTTGACCTGCTCGCCGATGATGGGTGTGCCGACGCTACCGCTCTTTTGATAGCGGTTGCGGTTGCAGGTGATGAGCGGAGCACATTCGGTGATGCCGTAGCCGTTGAGGATAGTGATGCCGATGGCGTCAAAGGTGTCGATGATGTCCTGATTGAGCGCGGCGCCGCCGCAGATTATCATTTGCAGCTTGCCGCCAAAGGCATCCGTCACGCTCTTGAACAGCGTTTTGCGCATGTCGATGCCGGCGCGGCGCAGACCGTTGCTGAATTTCATGAGTGCACGCAGTGCGTCAGCCTTGCCCTGCTTCTCGGCCGTTGCCCAAATGCGCTTGTAGAAGGTCTCGACGAACAGCGGCACCAGCACCAGGTGGGTCGGCTGCTGCTCCTTGAGCTCGTTGAGTATGTATTTGATGCCGCTCGAGATGTATATCTCGGAGCCCTGCGCAAAGTGGCCGACGAAATTGACGGTCGAGCCGAAGGTGTGGTGCGGCGGCAGGACGTTGAGCGTTTTGGGCGTGATGTCGAAGAGGTACATGCCCTGCGTCATGTCGGAGACTATGTTGGTGGTTGAGAGCATGACGCCCTTGCCCTTGCCGGTGGTGCCGGAGGTGAAGACGATGGAGGCCAGGCGGTCGGGGTCGATCTCGTAGTCATAATAGGAGTTGTCGCCGGACGCCACAAGCTCAGCACCCTCGGCCTCGAGCTGGCGGATGGAGGTGTCGTCGCCCTCGTCGCCGGTGAGGCGGAAGAATGAGCTGACGCAGCCGAGCCCCTCGCGGATGCTGCCGATCTTGTCGGATATTATGCTGCTGTAGCAGACGGCGGCGCATTCGGCTCGCTCGACTATGCCGGCAATGTCGGCGGCGGGGTATTCCTTGTCGATCGGCACAGTGACGGCGCCGATGGACATAAGCGCAAAATATGTGCAGATCCATTCAAACGAGCTTTCGCCGATGATGGCCACATGACGGTCACGCAGACCGCGTGCGATAAAGGCGGTGCCGAGATTGCGGATGAAGTCGCGAGCCTCGGCGTAGGTGACGTGCACCACCTCGGTGTCGCGGGGGTTCTTTTTGTAGGATATGGCATAGCGGTCGGGGTATTTCGCGGCCACATTTTCGGTCATGATGCGGAAGTCTTCAAAAACGGTGGTCTGATAGAGAGGGTAATTGGGGTTTTTGTAATTTTTCATTCGTTTCTCCATTGCCGCGGCAAGCTGCGCGGACATGTTTTATGTATAACATATATATTGTAATGTTTTTTTGCGCAAAAATCAAGTGTTTTGCAAAAATACTCATATTTTTTTACAATTGGTCAAGCATTTGCTCATGCAGGGCTCTGCCCTGCACCCGCCAAGGGGCCTTTTTGAAAAAAGGCCCCTTGGAACCCCCAAAAACTTTCAAGCAATGGGGATGAAAGAAATCAGGTTAGGCGTGAGAACGCTTAAAGCATTCTTCACCATGACCGTTTATATTTGCGCTCCCCCGCGAAGCTGTTTGAAGGCTTTGTGGTGCAGGGGACTTTTTCAAAAGTCCCCTGCCGGGGTCCCGGGGCAGAGCCCCGGGTGTGCCCCCTGCCGGACATAATAAAAATCGTGAGTGCTACTACCGTTCAACAGAAACCCGGAACGGTAGGAGCACCCACGAAAAAGCAAAGCTATTCGATCGGAGAAAGGAGAAGGGCTCCATGAAGACGCCCAAGCCGATCTAACCTTGCATAAGTATTATATCACAAATAATTTTATTTGTCAACAAAAATCAAAAAATAATCATAAGTAGTTTTATGGCGCATGGGTATTGTTATGCAAGATGGGCACAATGGCAGTATAAGTAATTTTGGCGGCTTGGCGGGGGTGCACACAAGGGCGTGACCCGGCAAGCTCACGCGCACGATCGCACCGTGTTGCCGTTACTTTTTAAGCTTGCGCAGGCAAACACCCTCGATCACCGCCAGCGCGGCAACAATTGCAAAGCCGGCCGGCCAGCTGAGTCTGTCTGCCTCGAGGCCGCCGATGACACCAATACAACCGAAAAAGCACAGCGTCGTGACCGCGACTCGCGCAATGACTGCAACGCGGGAGCGCGAGACCGCGCGTGACATGGCGGCAAGTGCCGCGTCGATGCGGGTGAGCAGCTTGTCAATAACAGAGGGGGACGCAGGCGCAGACGCACGTGCGCGACGAGGCGCGGCCGTCATGCTGCATGCGGGAATATCGTTGTAATAAGCGTTCATATCGTCCTCCTTGTGGTGACAATGCTTGTCCTGTGCTGTAATAATACCACATCTCGTGACGCTTGTCAATAGATTTTTTCAAAAAACGGAAAAAAATTTTCAAAAACTATTTACAAAGCGGAATTTTTGTGATATAATGATGCCGTAATAAGAAAAATGTCGAGGTTGCACGCATTATGACTTATATTGATAGAATAAAAGAACGCAAAAGCGCGAAAAAGATCACAAACGAGCGCCTGAGTGAGTTGACCGGTATTTCCGTCAGCACTCTCAGCAAGCTGCTGGCCGGCTTTTCGGACTCGCCAAAGCTGTCTAACATAGTCGCTATCTGCGACGCGCTCGATTGCTCGGTTGACTATATAATTTCCGGCGTGCCGGAAAACACCAACAACTACACGCTTGAGCCGGACGAAATGAGGCTAATTGAGGATTGGCGCGAGCTGGATCAGCATGGACGTGAAATGGTGCGTCTGGTGCTGGACAAGGAGGGCGAGCGCGTCAGCATGGAGGCTTACACCTCTGCTGCGGCTCCGCGCTCGAGAATTATTTCCGAGGAGCGGGTGAGAAGCCGCCTTGGCGCAGTGCGCAAGACTCCCGGCTTCGACAAGCGGCAGATACCGCTGTATGCGCTGCCGGTTTCGGCGGGTCCGGGTGAATATCTTGATGACAGCCGCGCCGAGCAGATCACCATTCCCGACAACGACAAAACAGCCGAGGCCGATTTCGCCCTGCGCATCAGCGGCAACAGCATGGAGCCGCGCTACCGCGACGGTGATGTGCTGCTGGTGCAAAATTGCGACAGTGTGGAGCCGGGCGAGGCGGCGATATTTGTGCTGGATGGCAACGGATATTTCAAAATATTCGGCGGAGACCGCCTGATCTCGCTCAACCCGGAATACGGCGAGATATTGCTGCGCGGGTACAATGACATTCATTGCGCCGGGCGCGTCGTCGGCAAGCTGAAGCGCAAATAATTCGCCCGGATGGCCATATTTGCAGCGGCGTGACGCGGTATCGGCGGGTTGAGCGAGCATGTGCGGCTTAACGTGGTCGCCAAATGCGGGAAAAATTCAAAAAAATCATTGTTGTATCAGCAAATTTGTCAAATTGTATTGACAAATTATTTTGTGCCGTGTTATAATACTAATGGAGATAGCTGTCTCACATTAATTACAGGGAAGGGAAACGCAATGAAAAGAATACTTACGCTTGTTCTCGCGCTGTTGATGATTAGTGCGCTGTTTGCCGGTTGTGCTGACAGCAATAATCCGTCAGGTTCGGACACAACTACCACTGCCGGCAACACTCAGGCGCCGGAAAACCCGGGTGATACGACTCCCACAGATACGACACCCTCCGGTCAGACGCAGAATACAACTGCGCCGAAGGAGACCACTGAAGCCAAGACGACCGAGGATACCACCACTGAAGCTCCGGCTGTCGTCTACCCTGAGATCAAAGAGGGTACTATGGTCTACTTTGAGGATTTTGAAGGCTATACCAATATTGACGATTCCGCTGCTGTTGCACAGCTGCTTGGCTGGACCATTCGCAACAAGGCCGACGGCGCTCTGACTGACAACACGGCAAGGTATGCCATTGAGAATGGCCAGCTCAAGGTCACCAACTATGACGGCGGCAGTATCACCGCCTCGGACTGCTATGTCGAGATCGCAACTACTGATTACATGGCGGCCGCCTGCCAGGGCGACTATACCGTCCAGTATGATGTATATTATAAGGATGTTAAGGCGCACGACCGTTACATAGCGCTCATTATGAACTATGACGGCTACAACACCTACAACTCCTTCCATCTGCGCGCTAACGGTGCTGCAAACCATCAGCCTCGCTTCTTTGGAACATGGGCTAACTACGACGTTTATGGCGACTATTATGCCGGCGGTAACGACAGCAATACCGGCTCGTCCGTTATTTACAAGCTGTCCAACGGTCAAAGCACATATGTCAAGGGCGAGACCCGCCTGATGGAAAAGTCGCTGACTATTCGTTGGCAGGCAAGCTACAACGATGGCCCCACCGTTTGGGTCAGAGATAACAGCCAGCCCGGTGCCGAGTTCATCTGCGTGTCCAAGTATGACGTCGGCGCTACCGGCGCCGCATATTGGAACGTGACCGAGGATTATGCTGTTTGCCTTAAGGTTGGCGGCGCGATCGACGGCTATGTTGACAATATCGCTATCTGGACCGGTCTTGGTGAGATGCCGACCGACACCACTACTACCGATTACGAAATGGCAGTAAAGCAGTAAGCTTACTTAGTATTAACAGCCTCCCGCCCAGCGCGGGAGGCTGTTTTTGTGAGCGGTTTTCAGCGCTTTTGCCGCTTGTGGACGATGGCGGCGCCGTCCTTGTATGGCGGGCGAAGCCTTAATGCGGCTTTGCTGTGCCGGAAATCGCCAGGGTGGGCATTGCGTCGTCGCCACACAAAATAAAAATTGTCCAATCGTCAAATAATCATTGACTTTTAGTCGCAAAACGTATATAATAAATGTAAATTATTAATCCCAAACGGAGGATCTGAAAATGGAAAATTCCTGGCTTGGACTTGAGGGCAAGTCAATTATCGTAACCGGTGGTGCATCCGGTATTGGATATGCAACTGTTGAGGAGCTGCTTGCGGATGGCGCAAACGTCACTGTCTGCGATATTAATCCCACCGCTCCCGAATTCAAGGTCGGCAACGGCAAGCTGCTGTATGTCCAGACCGACATCACCAGCAAGGCCAGCGTCGACGCAATGATCGAAAAGGTTATTGCCACCTTTGGTCGCATTGATGTTCTGGTAAACAACGCCGGCATTAATCTGCCCTGCCTGCTGGTTGACCCCGCCGGCAAATATGAGCTTGATGAGGCTACCTGGGACAAGGTCATGAACGTCAACGTCAAGGGGCTGTTCTTTGTCAGCCAGGCGGCGGCTCGTCACATGGTCGCACAGGGGAGCGGCGTAATTATCAATATGTCGTCCGAGAGCGGCCTTGAGGGCTCCGAGGGACAGAGCGTTTACTCTGCTACAAAGGGTGCGGTCAACTCGCTGACCCGCGCATGGGCAAAGGAGCTGGGACGCCACGGTATTCGCGTGGTTGGTCTGGCCCCCGGCATCATGGAGGCAACCGGCCTGCGTACGCTTTCGTATGAGACCGCGCTGTCCTACACCCGCGGCATTACCGTTGATCAGCTTCGTGCCGGTTATGCAAAGACCAGTACTATCCCGCTGGGCCGCGCAGGTAAGCTGTCCGAGGTTGCAAACGCTGTTGCCTTCCTGGCGTCCGAGCGCGCAGGATACATACACGGCATAACATTTAACGTTGCCGGCGGTAAGTCGAGAGGCTAAAGCATTAAAACGTTTGAATGGCGCACATGAGAGGATGGTATTCCCGCATGTGCGCCAACGTTTCACTATTTTGGGCATCAATCCACCAATTTCAATCATGGAGAAGCAAATGCAATGAATATACTCTTCCTTTTTTGCGATCAGCTGCGCTACGATGCGTTGGGCGCCAACGGCAATAGCTATGTCCGAACGCCGCACCTCGATGAGCTGGCGGAGCAGTCGGTCATTTTTGACCGCGCCATTACTCCGGCGCCGGTTTGCGTACCTGCACGGCTGTCGCTGATGGCAGGGCAGTATCCCGCACGCACGGGCAACAATAATAATAACAAAAGCTTCGCCTACACCGGTGACGGCTTTTATGGCGAGCTGACGCGTGCCGGCTTTTCATCCTGCAACGTCGGCAAAATGCACTACGCTCGGGATATGTACGCGCCAATCGGCTTTGAACGGCGCTACACTCAGGAGGAATTGTCCAATCCGCAGGATGATTATACGCGTTTTATTATGAACTCGCCCTATCGCAAGGTTTTTGACTATAACGGCGTTCGCAGCGAGATGTATTACGTGCCGCAGGTGTCACAGCTGCCCGCCGAGTCGCATCCGACGCAGTGGGTGGGCGACAGGACGGTAGATTTTATTAATTCTCATGACAAAACCAAGCCGTTCTTTCTGTTTTCGTCGTTTATCCATCCGCACCCGCCCTTCTGCCCGCCTGCACCATGGAATAAGCTGTACCGCCGTGAGGATGTCCCGGAGCCGTTTGTGCCCGAGGGCTACGAGGCGCTGAAGCCGCTGATCCATACAAGCTTTGACTGCGATCGCCTTGGTATATCTCCGCTGGCGGCCAAACGGCTTAAGAATTATTATTACGCCTGCACGTCGTTCGTCGATTATCAAATCGGGCGCATAATCTCGGCTCTCCGCAAGCGCGGAATGTATGACGACACCGTTATCGTCTTCAGCTCCGACCACGGCGAATGCCTTGGTGATTATCGCAATATGGGTAAGCGCTCCATGCTGGATTACGCCTCGCATATCCCGTTGATGCTTCGCGTCCCCGGAAAGGAGCACGAGCGCAGGGGCGATGTGGCGTCGCTGGTCGATATGGCGCCGACGCTGCTCAGCCTGGCCGGTGTGCCATATGATCCGGCGGAATACGACGGCGTAGATCTGTTTAGCGCACAGCACGATTATGTTTTCTCGCAGTATAATGGACGTGCCAGCGGTGCGTATATGATTGCAGGCGCACAGGATAAGCTGATATATAACGCAGCTACAGGGCGTTATCACTATTTCGACGAATTTCCCGAACGCGTTGATAAATATGATGAAAATGATGCCCACCAACGCGAGCTGAGAGTCCGACTCGAGGCGTATATTGCCGCCGACGTTGGTGATCCCGGAACGCCGCCCGGTAAGAAAAAGAAGCCCAAGATGCCACAGGATTTCGGTGTGGGCTGGATGGATCATAAAGCGCGGCATGCCGAAGAGGCCGCGTGCGTACCCGAAGAATATAAGGTAGACCTGCCGTATTTCGATCCCAATATCGTCCAGATCTGACCCCTCTCAAAGCTAAAGGCCTATATGCTGCGCCACCAATCCGGTGACGCCTCATATAGGCCCGTTTTTGAAGTTTTTGCGGATTCTTAAGGTGCTTTTTTCAAAAAGCACCTTGAGCGGGGTTCGGGGCAGCGCCCCGAAATAGTTATGAAACGCGCTTGACTATCGCGTTGCCGACGGAGTAGGGAATCGGTACGATAACAGATTCGCCCTCGCGGCCTGCCACATAGCACTCCTTGAAGTTGGCGTTAGAGCCGCCCTGATCCTTGGAGAACAGAACTACGTTGTAGCCCTTGCTTTTGTACTTGGGGAAAGCAGTTGAGCCCTGCGGCCACAGCAGAGTGGAGGGAGCTGCATAGTTATAGGCGCTGATTGTCCCGGAATCGTTGCCCCAGGTTGTGTAACCGTGGTGCGCAACCTGAAGAATGTCGCACTTGAGATACGTGCCGTACATCTTAGCAGCGATCTGGAAGCCGTTGCCGGTAGCATCACCGGTCATAAGGAAGGTGGTGCCGTCACCAAAGGTGAATTTAATAATGAGCGAGGTGGTGTTGAAGGCGTTGCAGACCTTGGGGCCGTAGCTGTCGATGGTGTACAGTATTTCCATGGTCACATCCGCCATGTAGAATACCTGACCAACGCGCACATACTGAACTTTAGCACCAAGCGATTTGGCTGCAGTTGCAACGTTCTTCCAGCCGCTACCCTCGTTGCTGCTCCAGTTGCCGGAGTAGGAGGTGGAGGATATAGCCTTGTTGCGCTCAAGATCCGAGAGGAAGTTGACAATAAACTTCTCAACCTTCATGGACTTGAAATAACCATACTGAGTTGTGATCATACCCGAGTGGTCACCGTGCGCGTGGGTGATGATCCAGGCAGCAATGGTGATCTTCTCGCCGGATTTGATATAATCTGCGGACTGTTCCTTGAGTGCATTCACCAGCAGCTGAGCGTCAGCGGCGCGGTTGGTAAAGCCACCGTCGATAACGATGAAACGACCGTCTGTCATTCTTATAAGCATGCTAAGACCGTTGCCGCGGTTCTCGCTTCCGTTGTTATACTCCAAGCCAAACATGGTGATCTGCGAGGTGGTGACAGCGGTGTATACGTTGTCCTCCTTGAGACCGACCGGATCGGCCAGCTTCTCAATGATTATGCGGGACGACTTTTCATAGTCATAATACCCGGCATTTACAGTGTAGCTGGCGTTTGTCAGTGTGGCGAAGCTGTTGTTAGTGATGGTGTTGGTGGTGTAGGTGGTGAAGCCGGATTGCTCAAGCTTGTTAATGTAAGCGGAATAGGCCTCGGGAGTGGTGTCCTTGAAAATGAGCTCGGTTGCACTGTTTCCGCAAAGATAAGAGGCGGAGAAGGCGCCGTTTTCATAGCCGGGGAGCTCGTTGAGCATCTCGCTTGTTACGCCGGTGATGTTGGTGTCAGCCGGGATAACGAGACTGCCGTCCTTGTAAAGATCCTTCACAAGTCCCTTAAGCTCGGTGCAGGCGGCCTTGATGGATTCGTCGGTATAGCCGGCGACGACCAGCTTGCGACCAACGACCTTTACCGCATATTCACCGAGGCTAAGCTCTGAGAGCACCTGTTGAGTCTCGGAGTAATCGGTGAAGCCGACCAGCACCTCGATGGAATCGTGGTTGTACTCCTCGGTGGGCTTTTTCCAGTCAGTGAGGATGCCGGGCATGACCTTGCCTTCGCTATCTATCAGCTTGCCTATGTAGGTGCGCAGCTCGGATGCACAGCTGACGGAGGTTGAGGTGTTGTCGAGATCCTCATCACGAATGATGGTGAAGCCCGGCACCGCACCGGTAACCAGCTCGAGATCCTTCGACTCGGGAATGTCATCGACTGATCCGGAATTCCCGGTGGTCGTGTCATCGGGCTGCTGCGGATCCGTTGAGGAGTCAGCGGGGGTGGTGTCAGCGGGGCCATTGTTGCTGTCACATGAGGTCAGCATGACGCAGGACAGCATGGTCAGCAGTGCCAGCATCAGCGCTAAAAGTTTTACAGTATACTTCATTATGTACCTCCTTGGGGGTTTTATAGTGCTACCATTGGCAGCATATCAACTCTAATTATTTTATCACACTTCACACAATATTTCAAGACCTGAAACAAAAAAATTTGACGCATTACTCCTCACTCAAAGCGAACGGCGTCGTGAGAGAGGGAATAAATGCGTCAATGAGCATAAAAATCTATTTTAAGCTGTCCGCAAAGGCAGTCGCCAGCGCGTCGCAGCGCTCGTTATATGGGTGCCCGGCGTGCCCCTTGACCCATACAAAGGTAACACGGTGACGCTCCAGCAGGGCGACCAGCTCCTGCCACAGGTCGACATTGAGCACGGGCGACTTGTCCGCCTTGCGCCAGCTGTTTTTCTGCCAGCTGCGCAGCCAGCCGCGGTTTATGGCGTCGGTCAGGTATTTGGAATCCGAGGTCAGCGTCACCTCGCAGGGGTATTTTAGCGCCGAGAGCGCCGCAATGGCGGACGACAGCTCCATGCGGTTGTTGGTGGTCGAGCGCTCGCCGCCGGACAGCTCCTTTTGCTTGTCACCGTATACCAAAACGGCGCCCCAGCCCCCCGGGCCGGGATTGCCGCGGCAGGCGCCGTCGGTGTATATATCAACGTGCAGCATGAATATCTCTCCTTAAATGCCTGTAATGTGTCGGATTATGTCGCCGGCCATCATGAGACCCGCCGTGCCCGGTACGGGCGCCATAGTCCCCGGTGGCAGACGCCGCGCCGAGGCGCCGTCAGTGCAATAGCGACCGTCCGGTGTGCGCGGATCCTCGCGCGAGAACAGCACCCGCAGCTGTGTTATGCCGCGTGCGCGCAGCTCGCGCCGCATGACACGCGCCAGAGGGCAGGTGTCGGTTTTGGAAATGTCGGTCAGCACGAGACGGGAGGGATCGAGCTTGTTGCCCGTCCCCATGGCTGAGATGATGGGCACACCCGCCGCCCGCGCCCGCTCGATGAGCAGCAGCTTGGAGGTGACGCTGTCAATGGCGTCGGCGATGTAGTCCAGCCCCGCCAGCTGCACCTCGTCGGCATTCTCGGCACAGTAAAAAATGCTGTGGCTGATGACGCGGCAGTCGGGGTTGATGTCGGCGATGCGGCGCGCCATGACCTCGGTCTTGAGCTCGCCGACGGTCGAATGCAGCGCCAGCACCTGACGATTTATGTTTGAGAGCGAGATGCGGTCGCCGTCGATTATGGTCAGCTCGCCGACCCCGGCACGCGCCAGCGCCTCGCACAGCGTCCCACCGACGCCGCCCAGCCCAAATACGGCCACACTCGCCCGCGCCAGTCGCTCGACGGCCTCGCCGCCGATCAGCATGGCCGTGCGGGACAGCTCAGTCTTTATCTCCATGGCGGTCTCCTTTTTGATGTATTGTTACCTCCCATAGTATACAATATTTTCGCTCCGATTTCAAGCCGCGCGGCAAAAAAATGCACCCCGATCGTTAAAATTACTTTACAGCAGGCGATTTTTGGTGTATACTTATTAGAGAACCACAGAGGCTTGATATTTTGGAGGTACGTATTATGTGCGTGGATGAGCTGAGTGAAAAAAGGCTCCGCGGGGAGCTGATATATGATGGGGTGATAGTTCACCTGTGGCGCGACGAGGTCGAGCTGCCGGACGGCCACGAGGCTGTGCGCGAGGTGGTGAGGCATGTCGGCGCGGTGGGCATCGTCCCGCTGACTGACAGCGGAGAGGTGCTGTGCGTGGAGCAGTATCGGTATCCCTTCGAGCAGGTGCTGCTCGAGATACCGGCCGGCAAGCTGGATAGCAGCGATGAACCGCCCGAGCAGGCTGCATGGCGTGAGCTACGCGAGGAGACGGGGGCTGTCGGCGGCAGGCTGATACCGCTGGGGGCGCTGTATCCGTCGGTGGCGATATGCGACGAGGTCATACACCTGTTTGCGGCAGTCGGCTTTGAGACGGGCTGCAACGACCCCGATGACGACGAATTTATCCGCACACGCGCCCTGCCGCTCGAGACGCTGGTCGATATGGTCATGCGCGGCGAGATCAGGGACGCAAAAACACAAATAGCACTGCTCAAGGTGGCGCGTCTACGCGAGAGCGGGCAGCTGTAACTGAGATGGGAGGGCACTTATTAATGAAGCTGAATTACCGAAAAACGCTGTGCGTGGGCTTTGCATTCTTTTTGATATGCTCCTTTTGGCAGGCCTACGATACCATTATTCCCAAGATACTTACCGACAAATTTGGTCTGTCGCAGACGGTGTCGGGCGCCATCATGGCGCTGGACAACATTTTGGCGCTGTTTTTGCTGCCGCTGTTCGGCGCACTTTCCGACCGCTGCCGCTCGAGGCTGGGTCGGCGGACGCCCTTCATTCTGATAGGCACTATCGTGGCGGCGGTGGCATTTGTGGGGCTGTCGTTTGTCGATTCCATGCAGCTGACACGGCTGCATGACTACGCCGACGTCGAGAACCGCGCCGCGCTCGAGGCGCTTTATGACTACGATTACAAGCAAAAGACCGATCAGAACGGCGGCACATATGAGCTGGTGACGTCGTCGGGCGAGAGATTCGTGCTGCGTGACCGCTTTACGCGCGAGGAGTTTACCGCCATCACGCTCAAGGTCGAAACGACCGACTCCGACGGCAACGTCAAGCAGGTGACCAACCCGCTCTACAGCGACTACGTCGTCCCGGCGCGGCAGGCCGTGGCGCTCGACACAACGTTGAACAGCCCCGCGACGCTCACCTTCTTTATGGGATTGCTGCTGGTGGTGCTGGTGTCCATGGCAGTCTTCCGCTCGCCAGCCGTGGCGCTCATGCCGGATGTCACCATCAAGCCGTTGCGCTCCAAGGGCAACGCTATCATCAACCTCATGGGCTCCTTTGGCGGCATACTGGTGCTGGTGCTGGGCATGGTGTTCAAGACTGGCGACGTCAGCAATGCAATGATGAGCTATACCGTTTTCTTTGCCGTGATAGCGGCAATTATGATAGGATCGCTGGTCATTTTTATGCTGACAGTCAACGAGCCGCGCTTTGTGGCCGAGATGCATGAGGAAAGTCGCCGCTTAGGATTGGAGGAGGAGGGCGACGCGCCGGATGTGACGTCGGGTGAGCGTCGTCTGTCGCGCAGTGAGCTGACCTCGCTGCTGCTGATACTGGCATCGGTGGTGCTGTGGTATATGGGCTACAACGCCGTCTCGAGCAAATATTCGGTCTACGCCGGCAGCGTGCTGGCCAAGGACTATAACATGACGCTCATCATCGCGCAGGCGGCTGCCATTATATCCTACCTGCCCGTCGGCATCATATCCTCAAAGCTGGGTCGCAAAAAGACCATCCTCGCCGGCGTGCTGATACTGACGCTGTCCTTCGGTGGCGCCATATTCATGCGGCAGGACAGCCCGACGCTGTTTATGAACATCATATTTGCCACCGCCGGCATAGGCTGGGCGACGATAAACGTCAATTCCTTCCCTATGGTGGTCGAGCTGTCGCGCGGCGGCGACGTCGGCAAATATACCGGCTTTTATTACACGGCCAGCATGCTGGCGCAGACGATTACGCCGGTGCTCAGCGGCATATTCCTTGACATCAAGCTGACGCTGCTGTTCCCCTACGCGACGCTGTTTGTGGCGGCGTCGTTCGTTACGATGCTGTTTGTCAAGCACGGCGATTCAAAGCCGATACCACCCCGCGGCGGCCTCGAGGCGCTTAGCGAGATGGATAATTGAAAATAAAATGAGAAAGGTCAGGCCGTCAGCATCTGTGGCGGCCTGAGACTAAGCAATGGTAATAGTTTTGATAGTAATTGCGGTATTGGCCGCGCTGGCGGTGGCATACCTTGTTCTGTCCGCCCCCCGTCGTGCCTCGCGGCGCCCGGGCATGGAAAAGCTGTATGTTGACTACGCCCACAGAGGCCTGTGGGGCGACGGCATACCTGAAAATTCACTTCCGGCGTTCGCCGAGGCGGCGCGGCTGGGCTACGGCATAGAGCTGGACGTTCAGCTGTCGAGTGACGGTGATATTGTCGTTTTCCACGACTATACGCTGAGTCGCATGTGCGGCGAGGACACGCGCATCTCGGAGCTGCGCGGCGCTGAGCTGTCGTGGCGACATTTGGGCGGCACCGAGTACACGCTGCCGCTGCTGGACGACGTGCTGACGACGGTCAAGGGGCGCGTCCCGATACTCATCGAGCTCAAGGGCGAGACGTCGGACACCTCGCTGTGCGAGGCGCTGGCGCGGGCGCTGGATCACTACGACGGCAAGGTGTGCGTTGAGTCGTTCAATCCGTTTCTGCTGGGGTGGTTCAAAAAGAACCGTCCACGCGTGGCGCGTGGACTGCTCTACACCGACTTTTTTGAGAACGGCCCGACCGGGCGGCTGACCAGCCTTGTGCTACAGTCCATGCTGACCAATGTCCTTGCGCGGCCTGACTTTATCGCGGCTGACGGTCGGCATCTCGACATGCTACCGCTGCGACTGATGCGCGGACTGCACAAGCTGCCGATGTTTGTCTGGACGATACCGAACAAGGAGATATATGACCGCATGCGGTCGCAAAAATACAAGTGCATATTTGAGCGCTTTGAGCCGGAGGAACGCCGTGAGAGATAATTATGACAGACTAAAGACAGAGGGACGCAATCCTAACAGCGTCGGAATCGACAAAATGACAACGCTCGAGGCCATGCGCGTCATGAACAACGAGGACAAGCAGGTAGCGTTGGCAGTCGAGACGCAGCTGCCGCAGATAGCCGAGGCTGTGGATATAATTGCCGAGCGACTGCGCGGCGGTGGGCACCTGATATATGTCGGTGCGGGCACGTCGGGACGGCTGGGCGTTGTGGATGCGTCGGAATGTCCGCCGACCTTTGGCGTGGACTACGAGCTGGTTCGCGGCATTATCGCGGGCGGCGAGGATGCCATGTTCCGCGCGGCCGAGGGCTTTGAGGACAGCGAGGAGCGTGGTGCCGAGGCGATCGATGCCGGCGGAGTCGCGGCAGGCGACGTGGTAGTCGGCCTGTCGGCGGCGGGACGCGCACCGTTCGTGCTTGGGGCGTTGCGTCGCGCAGCGGAGCTGGGGGCGGTGCCCATGGGCATTACCTGCAATCCGGATTCGCTTATGGCGCCGCTGTGCCGCGTGACCATCGCGCCGTATGTTGGCCCTGAGGTGATCTCGGGCTCGACGCGCCTCAAGGCGGGCACGGCGCAAAAGCTGGTGCTCAACATGCTGTCGACCGGAACCATGATACGTCTTGGGCTGGTTCGCAGCAATTTGATGGTGAATGTCCGTCCGACGAATGAAAAGTTGTGCGAACGTGCGACGCGCATAATAATGGAGCTTGGCGACGTTTCGCACGAGCGCGCCGCTGAGCTGCTGAAGCGGCATGGCGGGGTCATCCCGGCGCTCAGGGAGCTTGGGATCGAGTGATGGATCAGGCGAGGGTGAAGTATTGCAGACTTCCGCGCTCTTTGACCGTGGCGCCCGCGGCTCTTTC
>CAYXBY010000037.1:0-16645 GCA_964463325.1 uncultured Lachnospiraceae bacterium
TACAAGATACTTTGAAAGGTTTGCACCGCAGAAGGGTGTGTAAACCAGCTGACTGTTTATTTCATCAGCGCTTGTGAAAATTGCCGGTGTGACATCGTAGCAGAAATCGCCTGCCATCCAACCCAGCACACGGTTGACCTGACCGCTCTCAAGCAGTGCTATGGCACGTTTCTTCATTGCTTCTTGCATCTCAGATCCTCCAATCTCTTGTTTTCACCAAGCTTTGTAACCGTTGCGACAAAGTCGTTCATGGTTTCAGCAAACTTCGCACCCTCGGCTGCCGATACCCACTCCACTCTTGTGCGATCGCGTTCAATGCCGAGGTAATCCAGCATTGAAAACAGCAGCGTCATGCGGCGGCGGGCATAATAGTTACCCGAGGTGTAATGGCAGTCGCCAGGGTGGCAGCCGCATATAATGACTCCGTCAGCGCCGCGGCCGAAGGCGCGCAGCACGAACATGGGGTTCACGCGGCAGGAGCAAGGTACACGAATTATTTTAACATCTGCCGGATAGTTAAGACGGTTTGTGCCGGCAAGATCGGCGCCCGCATACGAGCACCAGTTGCAGCAAAATGCAACGATTTTGGGCTTAAAGCTTTCGTTTACCGACATATTGCATCCACCTCCGCCATTATCTGTTTGTTAGAGAAGCCCTTGAGATCCATCGCACCGGACGGGCAGGTCACTGTGCAAGCTCCACAGCCCTGGCAAACCGCGCCATTGACCTGCGCTACGCGGCGCAGTCTCGTCGTGCGGTCGGGCATGCGGAATTCCTTTTCGATGTATGTGATGGCGCCGTAGGGACAAACCTTTTCACACTGCGAGCAGCCGGAGCACATAAGCTCATCCGCTCCTGCGACGCAGGGGTTGCAGGTCAAGCTGTCCTTAGCCAGCAGGCCGATGACCTTGGCTGCCGCGGCGCTTGCCTGGGCAACTGTTTCGGGTATATCCTTGGGTCCCTGGCAGCAGCCGGAAAGGAATACACCGGCTGTCGGGCTTTCAACCGGGCGCAGCTTTGGGTGTGCCTCGGTGAAGAAATCGTTGGTATCCATGCTTGCGGTAAGCAGCGTGGCCAGCGGACGCGCTGTCTTATCCGGCTCGATAGCGGCGGCCAGTACCACCATATCCGCGTCGATGTGTAGCTGCTCACCAGCCAGCAGGTCGGAGGCCTGCACCTTGAGCTTGTCGCCTTCGGGAACGACCTTACCTACCATGCCCTTTATATAATGTACGCCATACTGCTCGACAGCGCGGCGGTAGAACTCATCAAAGCTCTTGCCGGGCGTACGGACGTCTATGTAGAAGACATAAACATCGGTATCCGGATATTTTTCGCGCGTCAGCATGGCATGCTTGGCAGTGTACATGCAGCATATCTTTGAGCAATAAGGCTTTCCGCATTTGGGGGAGCCATCAGCTTCACGCGAGCCAACACATTGCACAAACACGATGGTGTGCGGGTGCTTTCCGTCAGACGGACGCAGCAGCGTGCCGGCTGTGGGGCCTGCGGCGTTCATCAAGCGCTCATACTCAAGCGACGTGACGACATCTGGGCTCTGCGAATAAGCAAATTCATCATACTTGTCGACCTTAATGGGATTAAAGCCGGTGGCGGCAACGATGGCACCGTACTGGACATCGATAAACTCGTCCTGCGCCTTGTAATCGATGGCTCCGGCGGAGCAGACCTTGGAGCATACGCCGCACTTCCCTGTTTTGAGCATGGTGCAGTAGTCTGGGTCGATGACTGCTACCTTCGGCACTGCCTGAGCAAACGGGATATATATGGCGCGGCGGTTGTCCATGCCCATGTTGAACTCATTGGGCACCTTTTTCTGCGGGCACTTTTCGGTGCAGAGGCCGCAGCCGGTGCATATGTCCTCCTTGACATATCTCGCCTTGCGCTTGATGGTGACATTAAAGTTTCCGACGAAGCCCTTGACCGCCGTTACCTCGCTGTAAGAGTAGATGTGTATCTTGTCGTTTTGCGCGGCGTCGACCATTTTGGGCGTTAAGATGCAGGCTGCGCAGTCGAGCGTCGGGAAGGTCTTGTCTATCTGTGCCATTTTGCCGCCAATGGTGGGCTGCTTTTCGACGATATCGACTTCAAATCCGGCCTCGGCGATGTCCAGCGCCGTCTGTATACCGGCAATGCCACCGCCAATGACCAGCGCACGCTTTGTGACCGGTGACTGACCTGCGGTCAGCGGCGCGTTGAGTGTCACCTTGGCTATCGCGGCACGAGCCAGAATAATAGCCTTCTCGGTTCCCGAGAGCTTATCCTTGTGTATCCACGAGCACTGCTCACGGATGTTTGCAACCTCTACCATGTAGGGGTTGAGACCCGCAGAGGCGGCAGCCTTGCGGAAGGTGGCCTCGTGCATACGGGGCGAGCAGGAGCAGATGACCACTCCTGTGAGATTATATTGCTTTATCGAGTCGATCACCAGCTGCTGACCCGACTGCGAGCACATATACTGGTAGTCTGCGGAGAAAACCACGCCGGGCTCATTTTTAGCCGCCTCGGCAACCGCCTTCACGTCGACCGTGCCTGCGATATTGCTTCCGCACCAGCATACGAATACGCCAATTCTTTGCATTGCTTTTCTCCTTTACTTAGAATACTTTCTATATGCGCTGACGATAGCCTGCTGCGGCAGCTCGGGATCGAGGCGCCCAGGCAGATCGTCTGCGGTCATGTGGTTCTCGCCCTGACGACGAATGCAGGCAAGGCGTACTGCCTCGATAAGCTTTGCCGGTTCGACCTGCCTCGGGCAGCGCTCAACGCAGGCAAAGCAGGTCAGACAGCGATAGATCGAGTTGTCCTGCATGAGCTTATCTATCTCACCACGCTCGACCATATAAACAAACTGATGCGGATGATAGCTCATCTCGTCATATGCCGGACAGGTGCCGGAGCATTTGCCGCAGCGCATGCACTTGAGCGGATCAACACCGCTTATGCGGAGGATTTCCTCGCGTGTAACCTTTTCACTCATTGTGCGGCCTCCTTCACCCCCAACGCTTCAGCCAGCAGCTCGGTGAAATATATGACCGGCAGCTCGCCGCCGCAGGCATTGAGATTGTAGCGGCACAGCGGGCAGGCCGTAACGAGCAGCTCAGCGCCCTGCGCGGTCGCGTTCTCAAGCACGGCACCGGCATTCTTGCTGGCCTGCGCCTTGTCCTCAAGTGTCAGATAACCGCCGCAGCATTCGTTGCGCTTGGCGTAGATGACGGGCTCTGCGCCGATGGCACGAATGAAATCCTCAAGTATCTTGGGGTTTTCGGCGTCGTCCATCTGCATCACTTGAGACGGACGCAGCAAAAGGCAACCGTAATATGCACCGATCCGCTTGCCGGTGAGAGGATTCTTGACCATCTCGCGCAGGCGGTCGAAGCCAACGGTGTCACGCAGCAGCTCAAGATAATGAACTACGCGCGTCTCACCGTGATAATCGGAGCCGATGTAATTGTTTACGCGAGTGGCGATGTATTCATCCTCTGCCATATCGCGATTTACTTGCTTTATGACGTTGTGGCAGGCGGAGCACAGCGTTACCAGCACGCCATCCTGCTCGCGAGCCGCCATCAATGCTCTGACAGATGACAGCTTGGTGGCTATCTCGTCATGAGCCAACGGATATACCCCGCCGCAGCACTGCCATTCAGGCAGCTCACGCAGCTCGAGCCCCAGCACCTCGGCTGAGGCTCGAGCGTAGCGATCGAGTTCGCGCGCCTTGGTCTTAAGAGTACATCCGGGATAGTAACTGTATGTCATTTGAATGACCCTTCCCTTTTAGTTATGCCATCTGCTCAGGATGGAACACCTCATCAAATTTCTCGGCAGTGAGGAAGCCCAGCTTTACGCAAGCCTCCTTGAGCGAAATATCCTCCTTGAAGGCCAGCTTGACCGTCTTTGCTGCGTTCTCATAGCCGATGTAGGGGTTGAGAGCCGTGACCAGCATGAGAGAGTTGTGCAGATTGTTGTACATCTTGTCCTTGTTGGCAGTGATGCCGACTGCGCAATTGACGTTGAAGGACACGATTGACTCGGCCAGCAGGCGGGCGGACTGAAGGAAGTTGTAGATGCAAACAGGCATGAAGACGTTCAACTCGAAGTTGCCCTGAGATGCAGCCATTCCGACGGCTACATCGTTGCCCATGACCTGGACTGCGACCATGGTGACAGCCTCACACTGAGTGGGGTTGACCTTGCCGGGCATGATGGAAGAGCCTGGCTCGTTCTCGGGAATATGTATCTCGCCGAGACCTACGCGCGGGCCGCTTGCCAGCCAACGGACATCATTTGCGATCTTCATCATATCGGCAGCGAGCGCCTTAAGCGCACCGTGAGCAAATACCAGCTCATCCTTGGAGGTGAGCGCGTGGAACTTGTTCTCTGCGGTGATGAAGGGCTTGCCGGTCAGCTTGGCAACGGCGTCGGCAACGGCGGTATCAAAGCCACGGGGGGCGTTGAGACCGGTTCCAACAGCGGTGCCGCCAAGTGCCAGCTCGTAAAGCGGAGAGAGCGCCAGCTTGATCAGCGCGACGTCTTTTTCAAGAGAGGATCTCCAGCCGCTGATCTCCTGTGAGAAGCGAATGGGGGTGGCATCCTGCAGGTGAGTACGTCCGCTCTTGACTATGCCCTCATTCTCGGCCTCGAGGCGTTTGAAGGTGGCGATGAGCTGCTCAACGGCAGGAATGACCTTGTCCTCAAGAACGAGCACTGCGCTGATGTGCATGGCGGTTGGGAATGTATCGTTGGAGGACTGGCTCATGTTGATATCATCGTTGGGATGGCACAGCTTGGAGCCGGCGAGCTCGTTGGCACGGTTGGCAATGACCTCATTGGCGTTCATGTTGGACTGTGTGCCCGAGCCTGTCTGCCATACGACCAGTGGGAAATGCTCATTGAGCTGACCGGAAATGACCTCGTCGCAGGCCTCGGAGATGGCGTTCAGCTTGGCGTCGGTCATCTTCTCAGGCTTGAGCGCGTGGTTGGCGATGGCGGCAGCCTTCTTGAGCACGCCAAAGGCGTGGATGATCTCACGCGGCATGGTCTCGATGCCAACGCCGATCTTGAAGTTTTCATGGCTGCGCTCGGTCTGAGCTGCCCAATACTTGTCGGCGGGTACCTTAACCTCGCCCATGGAGTCGTGTTCGATGCGATATTCCATATCGTCAATCTCTCTTTCATGTTTATTTTTATTTTATCTTTTGTGCTACAGGGTGTTCGGCGCACCGTATACCTCGGGCGCAGTCCACCACTTATACATGATATCATATTTTTGTCGAAATTGCAAGATAAATAGATATTTTTTTAACAATAAAATTATATCAATTTATGGGGTTTGAGCTTTTGTTTTTGTCTGTTTTGATGAATGCACGGATGTGGATTATCTTTCCAAGTCGATGCTCTGCGGCACACCGGATTTTTTGCAATTATTTGCAGTATAATTGTTTACATCCTCAAGCAGTTATGATATAATAACATCAAGTATACCCCGGTATTTCTACTTATGAGGAGGAAACTGTTTTGAGCTTCAATTACAATTGCCATCGTGAACTCAGCTGTCTTCATCAGGGCTGCGAGCAACCGCGTTCCTACTTTGTGCCGTTTGATTCTGATACTGAGGCACTGACAGGCCGCCGCGGTGCATCGGGACGTTTTATAAATCTCTGCGGAGATTGGTCCTTCCGCTATTACCCATCAGTCAACGATGTTGGCGACCCTGCTACTCTTGAATTGTCAGCGCAGGACATGGAAACCATCGAGGTACCGCGCTCATGGCAGACGTTGCTCGACCGCGGCTACGATACACCCAACTACACCAATGTCAATTATCCGTACCCGGTCGATCCACCGTTTCTGCCTGACGATATTCCCTGCGGTCTATATATGCGCCGCTTCTTTATTCCTGGTGACGTGCTATCTTCTCGTCGAGTTTATATTAATTTCGAGGGCGTTGACAGCTGCTTCTATTTGTTTGTCAACAATCGTTACGCTGCATACAGCCAGGTCAGCCATATGACCAGCGAGATAGATATAACCGACTATCTTGTTCCCGGGCACAATGAGCTTCGCGTTCTGGTGCTCAAATGGTGTCACGGATCGTATCTTGAGGATCAGGACAAATTCCGTTTCTCAGGAATATTCCGCGAGGTATATCTATTGCTGCGAACACCGGTGCATATTCGCGATATTTTTGTCCGTCCTGAGCTAAACCGAGATTATTCACAGGGTGTTATATTTGTTAAGGCGGACCTTACAGGCACATCAGTGGTTAAATATCGTCTTATAACACCGGAGGGCGATGAGATATCAGGCGGACGTATTCAACTGAAGAAAAGCGGTGAGTTTGAGGTGCTGGTTCCCAAGCCTGCGTTATGGTCGGACGAGACGCCGCAGCTTTACCGCCTGCTGCTTACCTGCCGCGATGAGCATATCTGCATTCCATGCGGCTTCCGACACATCGTCATCCGCGACAAGGTGTTCTACATCAACGGTCAGCCGGTCAAGGCGCGTGGTGTAAACAGGCATGACAGTCACCCCATTCTCGGGTCAGCTACTCCCTACGATCATATGCTGAATGATCTGTATATCATGAAGCGACATAATATCAATATGATCCGCACCAGCCATTATCCCAACGACCCTCGACTGTATGAAATGTGCGATGAGCTTGGCCTTTATGTTTGTGACGAGGCCGATCTCGAAACACATGGTATGCAGCGAATCGGGCAATGGGATCTACTCACAGATAGTCCTGAGTGGACAGAAGCATATCTCGACCGTGCGCGCCGTATGATGGAGCGTGATAAAAACCACCCATGCATTATCATGTGGTCGGTCGGCAACGAATCCGGTGTTGGTCGCAACCACCGTGCCATGGCTGACTATTTTCATTCACGCATTGAGGGGTGCATAGTTCACAGCGAAGATATATCAAGGCGCCTACATCGAAATCTTGCAAGTGAAGACCCCGAAACGCGCCGTAATCTGGAGTGCGACTATATAGACATTGAAAGCCGCATGTATCCATCCACAGACGAGTGTTTAAACGACTATCTTGCCAGTGATAATTATTCAAAGCCACTGTTCCTTTGCGAGTATTCACATGCAATGGGCAATGGTCCCGGCGATCTTGACGAATACTGGTATCTGATATGGGCTCAAAAGAGCCTATTTGGTGGATGCGTATGGGAGTTTATTGACCATTCAGTTGCAACCGGCGATAACATATATACGGATCCGCATTATACCTACGGCGGTGACTTTGGCGATACTCCGAATGACGGAAATTTCTGTGTAGACGGACTTGTATACCCTGACCGACGTCCTCATTCCGGTCTTTTGGAGTATAAGCAGGCTATAAAGCCGTTCTATATAGAAAACCACAGCCCATCTTCAGGCTATATTCGCGTTCGCAACAGACGCTTTTTTACCGATCTTTCAGATCTTGATCTCTACTGGTCCATTGAGCACAATGGTAAAGTCATAAGCAGCGGGACAATTCCGTCGTTGACAATAGCTCCCGGCAAATCTCGTCAGTACAAAATTCCTGCCGTGAAGCTCAAGGGATATGGCGTGCTGAATATATCAATGCGTCAAAATCAGGCTCGCCCGTGGGCAGAAGCCGGGTATGAGGTAGGCTCACAGCAGTTTATTCTGGCCTGTGACTATGCAAGTCATCTGCTGACAAGTCTTCCCGTAGATGCACCCAAACTCACCACTACCGATGATGAATATATCATAACGACCGATGACGCTGAGTACATAGTAAATCGTCATCATGGGCTTATGACCAGCATTAAGCATCAGGGCAAGCAGCTGCTAACAGCTCCGATCGAACCGACGCTTTGGCGAGCGCCGACTGATAATGACCGTAGGATCAAACAAAAATGGTTTGAAGCCGGTTATGATAGAACAATAGTCAAATGCTATGGCTGCTTTGCCGAGTTCAGAGGCAACGAGCTGCTGATCACAGCAACGCTGTCGCTGGGCAGCCATACAGATGCGCCGGTTGCGCATGTCGATGCAACGTATGCGTTTTACAAAACCAAAGGTACTCGCATAGATATGCTTGTCGAGCCACGAGAGGGCGCGCCGGAGCTGCCACGCTTTGGAGTTCAGCTTTCAATGCCTGCTGGCACTGAACGACTGCGCTATTACGGACTGGGGCCCACAGAAAGCTATATAGACAAGCGACTTGCTGCTCGTGTAGGTGAATTCTCAACTACAGTAAGTCAGCATTTCGAGCATTATGTGCGTCCACAGGAAAACATGGCTCACGACGATACGCTTTGGTGCGAGATAACATCGCTGAACGGACATGGACTGCTGTTTTTGAGAACAGATCGCGCCTTCAGCTTTAATTGCAGCCACTATACTCCCCACCAGTTGACCAGAGCAAAGCACGACTACGAGCTGTCACCTCTGCCGGAAACAATAGTCAATATCGATTACAGGCACGCCGGCATCGGGTCAAACTCCTGTGGCCCTTCGCTGCGTCATGAGTATCGATTGGCGGACGGGCACTATATTGTCTCATTCCGAATGATGCCGGTCATGAGCACTGATATCGATCCTTACAGCGAGCTTGATTACAAATAATAAATCGCAAAAGCCCCCGCATGCAGATCACAATATGCGATTTGCATGCGGGGAATATTGTATTTGTTTCAATTTGTGACGAGCGTTAATTGCTGGGGTTTTTGAATTCAACAATGCCCTGAAAGACGGATATACACTTGGCATAATTCTCGGCTTTGCTGCTCTGCCCAATGACGAATGGCTGCATAAGACACAGCACGGTGTCCTCCGGAAGAACCCGTAGCGCATCGTAATATGCGTATAACTCAGTGCTACCAAGTGCTATGCCGTACTCGCTTATGGCACTCTCAGGAATTTTGTCGAGTACCTCTGATAGTTTTTTCAGCCTTCCGGCGGATTCCATTTTTTCATAGAGCCACGGCTCAAGCAGACACACGGAGTATTCGCCTGTCGTCATCATGTTGGTATAATTCTCGTATTCCTTGGAGTAGAATGCGCGGTCAACATATACATGACTCCCATCCTCGTGCGTTTCAGCTGCCAGTTTTTTTATCTGCTCCTCGGACAAGATGTGGTAAGCTGTGAATTCGACGCTTTTCCTGCCATCATTATTATAGTCCTCTGGCAGGGCTGTTGAAATGACATTTGATACTAATAGATGTTCATTTTGCGTCATTCCAACGCGACCTGCGTACAATACTGACATGTCAAAGCTATCCGTACGCGTACAGGTCTGACAGATACATATGATAAGTATGACTATCCCGACAGTGGCCGCAATAGTCGGTATTTTGTTATGATACCAATAATTATCGAGCCATTTCAAAAAAGCGCTTCGCTCCTTTATATCTCCGGCAGGTATCTTGTCTTGCATATTAATTACCTCATTGTTTTAAAAATAGCCGTCCTTTTGACGGCTATTATATTGATATGTGATATTAGCTTAACCGTTACTGTGAGATCTTGCGACATCAAGTATCTTAAGCTTAACCAGCCCACCTGGGGTCTCAACGGAGACCTCATCTCCGGCTTTTTTCCCAACGAGAGCCATGCCGATGGGCGACATATCCGATATCTTTCCAAGAAGCGGATCTGCCTCGTTTGAGCCGACTATCTGATACTCGATATCCTCATCAAATTCCTCGTCAAATACCTTGACAGTGGAGCCCATGCTGATAATGCTGGCATCCATAGAGGTTTCGTCGGCAATTTCGGCATTAACAATCATTTCCTCGAGCTCTTTTATACGAGCCTCGGTTTTCGCTTGCTCATTTCTCGCCTCATCGTATTCAGCATTCTCGGAAAGGTCTCCGAACGAACGTGCCACGGCGATGTCTTCCTTGATCTCCTCACGACGCACATTTTTTAAATAATTAAGCTCTTCAACGAGCTTGTCATAGCCCTCTTGAGTATAAAGTACCGTTTTTTTGCTCATTTTTGCAGTCTCCCTTGTGTGTATATAAAAGTTATTGTAATTCTTGAATGGCGCGCTGAAGCTGGTTATCATCGGCATCAGCAAGCTTGTAAACATTGATCTTCTGAGCATCCTCACTGAGCTCGAGCTCTATATCGGGAGCTATGCCAACGCCCTCGTAACTTTCCCCGCACGGCGGGAAGTAGCGGCGAGTAGTCAGCTTGAGACCGCCCTCGTAACCGTAAAGGCTGAGCGGCATTATCGATTGCATTGTTCCCTTGCCATATGTCGTTGTACCGATTATGCTTCCAAGCTTATAGTCTCTGAAATTGGAGGTAAAAAGCTCGGCCGCACTGGCCGTATTACCATTAGCCAAAACAGCGCATTTAAGTCCGTGGTATTTGCCGATATCTTCCTTTGAAACACTGCATCCGGCATATTCGCCTGCAAATGCGCTTACCTTAACGCACAGCTCTTCTTTATTTCCGGAATTATCCTCCGTACTGATAACAACATTGCCCTCGTCAAGGAAATAGCTTAGCACTGCCAATATCGATTGCAAATCTCCACCCGGATTGTTACGTACGTCGAAAATAAACTTTTCAATTCCCTTTGCACGAAGGCTGTCTACCGCCTCGCAGAATTGAGTCGGGGTAGTTAGATCGAACTGTATGATTTTTACTATGCCAACATCCGAATTCGTAGTGCACACATGAGACATTACCGAGACATTAGTGTAAGCTCCACGCTCGATGGAGAATTCCACTTCTTCGGAATAGTTTTCTCCGCGAAGAACAACGAACTCCGCCATTGTCCCCGCTTTACCCTGAAGTCTTTTGACAGCATTGGTATATCCGATGAGTGAAACACTCTCGCGCTTATCGCCAATGCCAACATAGACTATCAAATCGCCCGGCTCAACACCGGCCTTAAGTGCGGGTGAATTAGGCATTACGTTTATGACCTCTATGCAGTCATACTCGGTGTTTTGAATAATGCTGACGCCAATGCCCTGCATATCGCCGGCGTTTTCAGCTGTCATTTCAGCATATTCCTCAGCGGTATAATACTCGGCATACTTGTCTCCTGTTGCGCCGACATATGCTTTGAGCACGGCCTCACACAGCGCATCCTCATCAAGCTCGAATATTGAATATATTTCGAAGAGATTGTCTATCAGCGACAGCTCTGTAAAATCGGAGGAAACGCCAGCCGCTCCATTGCCATCAGACGAACCGCTGCCGGCTGATTCATACGCCTCGCGAAGCTCAGCGTCGTAAACCTGAGATACTACAACAAACGCGCTGAGAAAGCTGAGCAGAATCGCTGCCAGCAACACAAAAATAAATACAGATAATGAAATTTTTCTTGACATATTGGCACCTTTTTATTGATTTGTGACTTAAATAGTGCTGAATAATCAATTTAAGCGAAATGCCGGGGTCGCACAGGCTCCAGGGTCATTCCGCTTGTGATGTCTCCGGAGGCTTCCGGTATTGATCAAAATTTGGAGGGCTTGGAATTGAGATATTTCTTAACCATCAGTGCAACCTTGAAGGTGATTGCATGCTCGAACTCACGAAGATCAAGCCCGGTTATCTTACGTATTTTTTCAAGTCTGTACACCAGCGTGTTGCGATGCACAAACAATTTTCTTGAGGTCTCGGATACGTTAAGGTTGTTTTCAAAGAAGCATTGGATGGTCATAAGCGTTTCACGATCGAGAGACTCGAGGCTGCCCTTCTTAAATACCTCTTGAAGGAACATTTCGCAAAGCGTCGTCGGCAACTGATAAATCAACCGTCCAATTCCAAGATTCTCATAGCTGATAATATTTTTTTCCGTTTCAAAAACCTTTCCCACCTCAAGCGCTATCTGCGCCTCCTTATAGGCGCGGGCAAGATCTTTAATATTGTCCACAAATGTGGAAATACCGATCGAAACACGGGTATAGAACTCGGCAGAAAGTGTATCAGCAATGTTAGTAGCCAACTTTTCGACATCGCGCGTATCCGTGTTTGGCTTCACATCCTTAACCAAAACTATATCATGCTCGCCAACGCTTATTACATAGTCCTTTGTTTTGTCCGGAAACATATTTTGAAGCATCTCAAACGGCATCATATCTGTTTTGCCGAAGAATTTGATCAGCAGTACAATCCGCGTTTCTTCGGTATTGAAATGCAGCTCCTTGCTTTTGATATAAATGTCGCTCGGAAGTATGTTGTCCAAGATTATATTTTTTATGAACGAGCCCTTATCATACTTCTCATCATAAAGATTTTTAATATTGCCAAGGGATATGGACAGCAGCTTGGACATTTTTTCCGCCATCTTATCTTCGCCCTCGACAAAGATTATATATTCAGCCTTAGACCCGGTATTAAGCGGACGGTATGTATACCCTCCGGATACAACTATATCCGACGCATAGGCAAGCTCATCGCGTATTCCCTGACGTATCTCACCGATTTTTACCAGCTCGGAGCAAGAAATAATGACACCATTTTCATCAATGACGCCAATCACGCGATCCACCGCGTCCTTCATCTGGTGAATTACACCCTGAAACAATCTGTTAGACATATAGTTGATTTCCTCTCGCATAAAAGGTTTTGTATATACTATACTATATTCTACACCTAAATTTGTGATTTTTCAATAGGGATTTTAAGATTTTTTATAGTTTTTCGCGATTTTTTTTGTTGCATATTATCTAAATCCACTACTTGAACTCAAATAAAGGTATATTGTCCTCAAGATTACATTTCGAACTCATAGGAAAAGCAGCTGAGTGCAACCGTTGCGGCGGTTTCTGTTCGCAAAATACGTGTTCCAAGGCTGACCGTTAGTGCCCCGTTGGCAACGGCTCGATCAATTTCGCCTAACTCAAAGCCGCCCTCGGGGCCGATAGCCAAGCATATTTCAGGCTGAAGACGCGTCCGCTTGAGACGATCCAGCTCTCGACGCAAACTGATAACCTTTTCGCCCTCATAGCAAAGTATTAATCCACCATGCTTGGAGCTGTATTTCAGCATATCTTCAAAGCTCACAGTAGCATTTACGCGCGGAACGATCGAACGGCCGCACTGCTTGGCCGCTTCAAGCGCGATGCGACAGCGACGACGAGTTCGTTCTTCCTCTACTTCCTCCTTGACGCGAACAATGCATCTATTGCATTCAAAAGGTGTTATGGTGACAGCGCCACATTCAACTGCCTTTTGTATTACAGTGTCGAGCTTGTCCCCCTTGACAAGTGCCTGAAATAAATGTATTCTTATAGGCAATTCACCCGTCGCGCAGCCCTGCGAAATAATATGTGCCAAAACAGTATCCGTGAAACGAGCGAGTACACATTCATACTGATGCCCCAGCTCATCGCACACTGTTATGTGCTCCCCCGCCGCCATACGGAGCGAACGTGATATATGATGTGCATCATCTCCACGAATAGTCACAAAGCCGCCGGATATGTCACTGCTATGCACGAAAAAACGAGGCATTTCAGCTTCTCCTTTCCAGCGCAAGTGCACACCAGTCGTTGTCCTCACGCCGCTCAAGCACGCGCAAGCCACCTTTTTCAAGTGCATTGATCACGTCATCAGCTCGTGAGGTGATTATGCCGGAGGCCAGCATAATGCCATGCGGCTTCATGAATGTAGCCACATCCCCTGCCATACGAATAATGATGTCAGCAACAATATTTGCACAAATAATATCATATCCGCCATCACTGTTGTCGACAGCGGCCAAAAGATCCGAGCAATCGCAGCTGACGCGATCCTCAACACTGTTGACGGCAATGTTGTCGCGCGCAACCTTGACGGCTGTCGGGTCGATGTCATAGGCGCGGCATCTCCCAGCTCCAAGCTTAGCAGCGCAGATGGCCAAAATGCCGCTTCCGCAGCCAACATCAAGCACTGCGGCCCCGGGAGTGGTGTAGTTCTCGAGCAGCTCCATAACCAGCCGTGTAGTTTCATGTGTTCCAGTACCGAACGCCATTCCAGGATCCATTTTAACGATGATATCGTTATCATTAGCGTTGTAATGCTCCCACTGCGGGACCACCACTACGCGATTGCCTATGTGAAGCGGCTTGTAGTACTGCTTCCAGGAGTCAGCCCAATCTTCCTCATTTACGCCTATCAGCTCGATGCGTCCGTTAAGCCCGGAGGCGGCAAGTCTGTCTCTGACAAACTCCAGCTGCTCGGCACAGCTATCCTCGGCTGAGAGATAGATCGAAACCGACGCATGAGTCTTGTCGGCATTGAGTATGCTTTCATCGATCAGCTCTCCGTAGCAGGTGTTGAGATCGATGTCGCTCATATCTTCAATTAGCAGATTGTTGCTCACCATGCTCATAACGGCGGTGAGCAGGTCAAGCTGCTCAGTCGGGACTGTGACCTTTATCTGTGTCCATTCACGTACGCTTCCGCGGTCTCCGCAGATGTAATCCTTGTCAATCATTTTTTGTCAAATATCCTTTTGAAAAATCCGGTCTTTTTTGTATAATTGCTTTCACCGCAGCTGTCTGCAAAAGCGCGGACATGTTCCTTTTGCTTTTCACTAAGACCGCGCGGTATCTCTACATTGACGGTAAATATCAGGTTTCCGCGTCGTCCGGGGTTATTGACGTACGGCACACCCTTATCCTTGATAGTGAAGCTGGTGCCACTCTGTGTGCCCTCCGGGATTGTGAACTTTTCTGTTCCCTCAAGAGTCGGAACCTCGATTTCTGCGCCAAGTATCGCCTCGGTCACAGAGAGCGGAACTTCACAGCGCAAATGGTTTGCGTCGCGGCGGAACAGGTTGTGCTTTCGAACCGCGACCTCGATAATAAGGTCACCGTTCTGCCCGCCAGAGCGCCCGGCATTTCCCTGCCCCTGCTGGACTATACGGTTTCCATCGTCAATGCCGGCAGGGATAGCGACTGTCAGCTTTTTGGTTACCTTGATATATCCCGTCCCGCGGCAGTTCTGACAAGGATCCTTTATGATCTTGCCTGTTCCGTGACAGTTGTCACAGGTCGTCGTCGACTGGAACGACATGCCCATCATGCGCTGCGTCACTCGGCGCTGGCCGCTGCCGTGACATATCGGGCAGGTCTCGGCCTGTGTTCCCTTGGCGGCACCGGTGCCTGAGCAGTCAGGACAGCGCTCGATACGATTGTATGATATATCCTTTTTTACTCCAAAAACGGCTTCCTCAAAGCTGATAGTGATACGCACTCCAAGATCATCTCCGCGCACCGGGCCGCGACGCGTCTGCTGACCGCCACCAAAGCCGCCGCCGAAGAAACTGCCGAAAATGTCGCCTATATCACCAAAGCCCTCAAATCCGCCAAAGCCGGCTCCACCGGTCCCGCCAGCCGCAGGGTCAAACGCAGCATGGCCAAACTGGTCATATTTTGAGCGTTTATCCGGGTCGGAAAGCACCTCGTACGCCTCATTGACCTCCTTGAACTTTGCTTCCGCCTGCTTGTCACCGGGATTTACATCAGGGTGATATTTTTTGGCTAAAACACGATATGCTTTTTTTAGTTCGTCATCGGATGCGCCCTTTTGCACTCCGAGGACCTCATAATAATCTCTTTTTTCTGCCATATATGAATACCACGCTTTTCTCTACGATCCGCCAGCGGATCGTGCGTAAAAAAGTGTATTTGGGGCATGCTATGCCTCATTTTTCACGCTGCTGTCCCCGCAATAGCATTATCCTCTATACGGGCTTGCGGGAAAGGGCGCATTGCGCCCTTTCCCGCTTGGTTTTCGGTGCAAGACCGACTTACTTGTTCGTTTTATCCTCAAAATCGGCGTTGTAATAGGTGCCGTCATTGCCCTGAGCACCGCCGTTGCCGGCTGCGTTGGGATCGAATCCCTCGGCACCTGCCTGAGCGCCGCCGTTCTGCGCATACAACTTCTCGGAGATGGCGTAGAATGCCTTCTCAAGAGCCTCGATGTTGGCCTTGAGCGTTTCGGTGTCAGCATTTGCGTTGACGGAAGACTTAAGCGTCTCAAGTGCCGCGTTCACGGGAGCCTTATCATCGTCGCTGACCTTATCGCCCAGCTCGTTCAGCGTCTTTTCGGTCTGGAAAATCAGGTTTTCAGCGTGATTTCTGGTGTCGACGGCCTCCTTGGCCTTGTTGTCCTCGTCTGCAAACTTCTCGGCATCCTTAACGGCACGGTCGATATCCTCCTGGGACATGTTGGAGGATGCGGTGATTGTGATCTTCTGCTCCTTGCCGGTGCCGAGATCCTTGGCGGTAACGCTTACGATGCCGTTAGCGTCAATGTCGAACGTGACCTCGATCTGCGGAACTCCACGAGGAGCCGCAGGAATGCCGTCGAGGTTGAAGCGCCCCAGGGTCTTGTTGTAAGCTGCCATCTGACGCTCGCCCTGAAGCACGTGTATCTCAACTGAGGTCTGACCGTCAGCAGCGGTCGAGAATACCTGCTTTGCCTGGCACGGAATGGTCTTGTTGCGCTCGATTATCTTGGTGAAGACACCGCCCAGCGTCTCAATGCCGAGAGACAGAGGCGTAACATCAAGCAGCAGCAGATCCTTTACCTCGTTGCTGAGCACACCACCCTGAATAGCTGCGCCGATAGCTACGCACTCGTCGGGGTTGATGCCCTTGAAGGGCTCCTTGCCGATAAAGCTCTTGACGGCCTCCTG
>CAYXBY010000038.1:0-1835 GCA_964463325.1 uncultured Lachnospiraceae bacterium
TGACGAGCATAGGCAATTTTGTGTTCTACAATTGCAGCAGCCTTACGAGCATCACGATAGGCAATAGCGTGACGAGTATAGGCGATTATGCGTTCGAGCATTGCAGCAGCCTTACGAGCATCACGGTTGATCCAGCCAATACGGTGTACCATTCGGCAGGAAATTGCATTATTGAAACTGCATCGAAAACATTGATTGTCGGATGTAAGAACAGCGTTATTCCGACAGATGGTAGCGTGACGAGCATAGGCGAGAGGGCGTTCTACAATTGCAGCAGCCTTCAGAGTATCACGATTCCGGAAGGCGTGACGAGCATAGGCGATTATGCGTTCCGGGGTTGCAGCAGCCTTACGAGCATCACGATAGGCAATAGCGTGACGAGCATAGGCAAATATGCGTTCTACAATTGCAGCAGCCTTACGAGCATCACGATAGGCAATAGCGTGACGAGCATAGGTTCTGATGCGTTCTCCGGTTGCAGCAGCCTTACGAGCATCACGATAGGCAATAACGTGACGAGTATAGGCGATGATGCGTTCTACAAATGCAGCAGCCTTTATGTGGTGCGCAATAACAGTGTTCTTAATATCAAGCCGGGTAGTTCAAATAATGGAGATGTCGCGTATTATGCCAAGATAGTATTCGATGCGAATGGAAATATGACGAGCGTGAATGATGGAAGCGAGTACATTCTGACTGAGGATAGCTTCTTGTTCTAGGAAAAGAGCGGAAAGTATTATTTGTTGGCTTACATAGGCGGGGAGAGTACTATAACGCTCCCGAGCAGCATAGAGGGTTCCAAGTATGAAATATCTAATATGCGCGGCGTGGTTAATGTTATTATTCCGGAAGGCGTGACGAGCATAGGCGTGGGGGCGTTCTCCGGTTGCAGCAGCCTTGAGAGCATCACGATACCTGAAGGTGTGACGAGCATAGGCGGTCAGGCGTTCTACAATTGCAGCAGCTTTGAGAGCATCACGATACCTGAAGGTGTGACGAGCATAGGCTATCAGGCGTTCTACAACACCGCATATTACAAAAACGATGCCAATTGGGAAAATGGTGTTCTGTATATCGGAAATCATTTGATTGAAGTCAAGACAAGCATGTACGGTTCATACACTATCAAATCAGGAACAAAGTGTATTGCTGATTATGCGTTCTCCAGGTGCAGCAGCCTTACGAGCATAACGATCCCGGATAGCGTGACGAGCATAGGCGGGCTGGCGTTCTGGGGTTGCAGCAGCCTTACGAGCATCACGATTCCGAATAGCGTGACGAGTATAGGCAATTATGCGTTCGAGTATTGCAGCAGTCTTACGAGCATCACGATCCCTGATAGTGTGACGAGCATAGGCAATTTTGTGTTCTACAATTGCAGCAGCCTTACGAGCATCACTTTCAAGGGCACTAAATCGCAATGGAGGGCGATCTCCAAAGGTTCCAATTGGAATGGCCTCACCGGCTCCTACACCATCCACTGCACTGACGGCGACCTCTCCAAGTAAATTCAATCCCCCGGGGGCAGCAATGCTGCCCCCTTTTCCAGTGAAACAGAGCTTTTGACAGCGTTGAGCAACGGCGCAAAGCAGATCAAGCTCGCCGACAACATAACTATCAGCGTCGATGCTACAAATCGCAGGATTTTGGAGATAAGCCGCGGCACTCATATTGATCTCAACGGTCATACCTTGTGCACAAGCGTACAGATAGCAATGTATGTTATTGGAGATGATTATTACTTAATACGATTCTTTGATGATGAGACTGTAATGAGGATTCATTCGGGAGCTGGTTAATAACACATCGCAAAAGTGTGTCGCTCCCGCGGTGCT
>CAYXBY010000038.1:1935-14857 GCA_964463325.1 uncultured Lachnospiraceae bacterium
GCGAGGGTCGAATCAACGCATCTGCAACGAAGAAACCGAGGCGGCCGTGAAGGCCTCCTCGGTTTCTTGGTCGAGGTGACAGGATTCTGAACCACGCTCGGCGTGCGGTTGCCTGCATAAAGGCTTCAGCACGCTGCCGCCGAGCAGCAGACACCGCACTGCGGTGCTGCGAGGGTCGAATCAACGCATCTGCAACGAAGAAACCGAGGCGGCCGTGAAGGCCGCCTCGGTTTCTTGGTCGAGGTGACAGGATTCGAACCTGCGGCCTCTACGTCCCGAACGTAGCGCTCTACCAAGCTGAGCCACACCTCGTTATTGTTGTTGCATCCCGGGGATGCTTGCTTAGTATACCACACTGCCTGCATTTTGTCAAGCGCTTTTTCAAAAATAGCCTCCGGATTTTTGTAGGCTACAATAGATGTGAGACTAAGGCGCAAAAAGATAAATAAGGTGGTCGAGTTCTGTTAAACAAAACCACCTCGCCGCTTTTTTGCGGCAGGGTCTTGTAAAACTCGCCGATCTGTTGTATAATAAACGTGTAATTTAACAAGGAGACGAACGAACAAACATGAAAAAAATTCTGTGCGCTCTTTTGGCGCTCACATTGCTCGGCTCGCTGGCCATGCTGCCGGTATCAGCCGCGCTCCCCGAATACGACAGCATGCTACTGCTCGGTGACTCTATAACATACGGCTACGGCCTCGACGGCGATGTCAACAACTGCCTCAGCTATGGCAATTTGGTGCGTGACAGCCTGGCCGTCAGCTCTTCCAAATTCAAAAATGCCGCTGTCAACGGCGACACCTCGTCCGACTTGCTGGCACTGCTGCCCGGACTGCAAAAAACTGTTCAGTCCTCTGAGCTGATAATAGTCACTATTGGCGGCAACGACCTGCTCCGTCTGCTTTGGAGCGCACTTGACGCTGTGCTCGAGGGCGGCTTTAAGGATACCGCGCAGCTGATGGAGGTCGTTTCCGACCCAGCCAAGCTGCAGGCGGTCGCCGCACAGTTGACAACAGCCAAGGTCAGCGAGGCTATAGTCAAGTATACCACAAATATGGCCGCTATAACCAGCTTCCTGCGCACAAATGCGCCCGAGGCTGAGATCATATTCTTAGCGCAGTATGACCCGCTGGAGGGCGTTGAGGGCGTTGAGGCGCTGAGCGCACTTTCCAAGCTGGCTATCCCCATGCTGAATGCCGCGATGAAGTCGCAGGTCGAGCTGGCCGGCTGCACCTATCTCGATGCGTATGCTCATTTCAGCGGTCACGCAAAGGATTGGACTAATATTCTTGCCATGGATATTCACCCTAACATCGAGGGGCACCGTCAGCTTTCCATCCTTATAATGAATTATCTCAACGACAAGGCCGCTGCCGAGACCGCGCCTGTCACCTCGGCTCCCGATACCACTGTCCCGGCCACCTCGGCGCCTGACACAACCGTCCCTGTCACCTCGGCTCCCGACACAACCACCACGGAGCCGGCTGTGACCACCACGGAGGCACAGCCGACCGGCGCTGATACTTCAGCACCCGCTGAAAATACGGGCTGCGGATCGGTCGTTGCGCTGGGGCTTATAACCTGCCTTATTCCGGCGGCAGTTGTGATCTGCCGTAAAAAGCACTAAACCAAAAGCACATGCGCCCTGCTCAAATATTGGCGGGGCGCATATTTTTTATTGAAGCCCAACCTTGGAAGGGCAAATGACGTCATATAGACAGAAGCGCTTCAAAGTACGACGAAAGGGAGGTGCATTTCATGCTGTACAGAGACGAAAATGACGAAACTCTGGTTATGATGACGCTTGCGGGCGAGGAAAAAGCCTACGAGGCGCTCGTGGTGCGATATCAAAAGACGGTCATCGCATCGGCGGCTGTGACACACAGTCATTTCATGGCAGAGGACGCCGCACAGGACGCATTTACAGTCGCCTGGATGAAGCTGGACACGCTGCGCGAGCCGCAGAGCTTTGGCGCGTGGGTGTCAAGGATCGCCCGCAACTGTGCCCGCAGCACGCTGCGACGCTACCATGAGTTTCTGCCGCTTGACGAGCTCGAGGGCTGCCGCGAGGTGGCCGATGGTGCAGATCCTGCGGAGCTTTATGTCCTCCGCGAGCAGCGCGACGAGCTGCTCGCCGGCGTCGACGGACTGCCGCCGCGGGTGCGTGAGGTCGTGAGGCTGCACTATTTTGAAGAGCTGTCGGTAGCTGAGATCGCCGAGCGCATGTCCACCTCGGTGGGCACGGTCAAGTGGCAGCTGCACGACGGAAGAAAACGATTGAGAAGGGAGCTGTCTGCTATGAACGAAAGACTGGATGATACCTTGACTGTCAAGGTGATGAAAAAGGTTTCGGAGATCAAGCTCTGGGACTCCAAAAAGAACAAAAACGGCTTTGCGGACGTTTATGAGGATGTGTTATCGGACATTGAAAAAATGCCCGAGACCGATCAAAAATATCACGCGCTGGCCGACGTGCTGCTGCGTGGCTGGTGGTGGCTGCCGGGGTGCGGCAGTGACGACGCCCTGACGCGCGTCAAGGAGGCGGCGCTGCACGGCAAAAACGACGAGGTGATGGAATTTATCGTCACCCGCGAGGATTACAGGATCAAGGATATCGACCGGCGGGTCGAACACATAAAAAACACTCAGATACCGTTTTTGCGCGAGCACGGCTTTGTAAAGGCGCTCGGGCGGGAATACTATCATCTGGGCGAGATAGCCATTGAACACGGCCGCACCGACGAGGGCGCCGCAGCGCTCGACGAGGCAAGGGCATTTCTGGGACCCGCGCACCGCTTCTACCACTTAGCTGATATCCTACCGCAGGTGTACGGCAGGGTCGCCGACGCGAAAACGGGCAAAAACAAATATTCGATATGCGGCAACGTCTGGCAGCTGAGCCGACGCGATGGGCGCCTGCTTGTCAACAACAGCGGCGCATGCTGCGGAGAGGGTTATCTGCATCTGCTTGAGCTTGACACACTTCTCGAGCCCGCAGCTGCCTGCGATGGCGTGCTGACCGATGACAGCCTCTCGGTCGGCGAGAGCATTACAGGCTCCGATGGCTCGACGCTGACCTACACCGCCGACGATGAGATCGTCACCGTCCCCGCCGGCCGCTTTGAGCACTGCCGGCTTTGGACGACAAAGTGCTATGCCGACGGACGGGTGAGTGTCTGTCGCGTGTACCTGTGCGAGGGAGTTGGCATAGTCAAGCTTGAGGTGCGCCGCGGCAGTATTGAAATGGCGCTGCTTTTGAAGAACTGCAAGGTCGAGGGCAGCAGTGCGCTGCCGCTGACGAACGGCAATTGCTGGTGCTATGTGCTCGACCGCCCGACTGAGGCTGTCAACTTTGAAACGACGCTCGAGGTGGTCAGAAACGAAAACGACGAGCAGCTGATGCTGCGCAGCCTGTGTGATGCGCGTCGGAATTGCTATGACGAGAGCCGCTGGGATGAGATGGCCGTGGCCATTGCGCAGGAATATTTCACTGACGACGATGGCCATGCCCACGACGTTTCGCATTACATTGAGCGTGCCGAGGCGCTGGCCTCGACGGCGGTCGAGAGAGCGCACACACGCGCCGCCGCGTCGGTTGCACGCAGGATAATGGCGGGGGCACGAGAGGTCACGCCGAACGCGACCGTCAGCGGGCATTGGAACTTTTTCGAGCGCGAAGCGGTGCTCGGTGTCGGCGGTGAATACCGTCTGACGAATTACGATCCCACCGTGAGCTTTGAGCTCAAGTGCATCACAGACGATCTTTCGTGTCAGGCGTTGCTTTTCAGCGACATATTCGGAATTTTGGACGACGCGGCGCACTGCATATGGTCGGACGGCTGGCGTGTGGGCGCCGAGCCGACGGTGGAGCTCAGCCTGTACGGCGAGGTGCTCAAGACGAGCATCAGCTGCACCGCAGCGGAGCCCATCACCACGGCGGCGGGGCGTTTTGAGGATTGCATCAAGCTCTCGCTCGACACGGTGGGGCTTGAGCAGCATGCAGGTCTTGAATACCGCAGCGGGCACAAGGAATATTATTTTGCCCGCGGCGTCGGTATCGTCCGCACAGTCTCGGAGTACGCTGACGGCATGTGCCGCGCGGTCTATGAGCTGAGCTCCTACAGCGGAGCCAAGGGCGACGGATACCTGCCGCTCTGTGAGGGTCTGTGCCTCAGATATGACGCCGTAGGGCTGACCGACGGCTATCGCGCGTGGATCGACTACAGCTTTGTGCGGGATGAGAACGGCGAGCTGATATGTATCGGTGATCGCGCGGGCATTCGCGACATAATGCAGCCGGTGACTTCATATGCTTCCATTCGCGACGAGGTGATAGAGGATCAGCTGTGGGACGACGGACGGCGCGACGAGAGCCGTGCGCGGCATGACGTCAACAATTTCCGCCTCTTGATACACTTTATGTCGCGCGACGCGCGCTGTCATGCCAAGCCGGCTCGCGGCGTGGACTGGGACAAATATTGCATTGACATAATTGACAGCTTCCGAGATGAGAGCGGCAAGCTGCCCGACGGCTGGCTGGGGCACTACTGGTGGGTGCATTTCCACATGGCGGTGGTGCTTTTCGGCACCAAGCAGCACAAAGAAGAGGGCTACAGATATCTTGATCGCGCATTTGAGCTGTATGAGGAATGGACCAAGATACCCGACGGTGCGGTGCTTGAGATCGGGCGCCCCGAAATATACGGCGGGGTCAAGGTCGTCAAGGGCAAGGACTGCATCGAGCTGGCGGACGGCAGCCGCGAGCCGTTCCCGAGCGCCAAGTGGTTTTTCGGCTGGACGATGTCGAACGCATATTACGGAATGACGGCCAAGCGCGGCTGGGAGTGGTTTAACTCGGTGCGCGGCGAGGATCGCTTTAACGAATATGTCGAGCGGGCGCAGCGCCTGGCAGGGAAGTGAAGCATCGTGGGCTTTGATGCTCATATGGACGCTCGTGACCCTGTGACAGCGAAATAACGGTCCAGACCCGCCGGTGGCGGGTCTGGACCCAAAGAATACGCCGAAAGTCGGAGCCGCACCTTGGACAATCGTATTGCAATAATCAACATTTCGTAGCGCACAAAAAGCATTGAGCAACAAGGAAATCCGCGAATCTCCTTGTAACTCAATGCTTTTCTAATTTGAAGCTGGTGATGGGACTCTGAACCACGGTTCTATGCCCAAGGGCGGATTCTATCTTTGCGTCGAGCTCGTTGCCGATCCGCCGCCGCCCCTGAAGGTCAGATATCAGCTTGTTCATGTACTTGTCAAAGCCGGCGTACACCCGGCGCGAAATGTACTCGCGCACCGTGCGGCAGTCGCTCACCGGCTCCGCGAGCCGGGTGTTGACCATGCGCTGAAGATTTTGAATCGGTATCGACATATTCGCGTATGTCGTCAGCTGCTCCGCGTGGCTGTTGACAATGTCGAGCAGCTCGCCGATAACTATCCGCCCGCTGGCGTTGCGTATCGTCTTTTTGTTCCATGAATAGCTCCGCGTTGATGGACTGTACTCGGCGACGCCGCTGTTTATGTAGTTGGCGTCACGCCCCAGCGCCGAACGCAGTATCGGGAAATAGTAGCCGGCAATAATGTTTGTTTTGCCAAGCAGCGTCATGTCGGCGCCCATCTTGATGGTCTTGGACTGCTCGAAGAACTTTTCGGCCATGCGCATCAGCGCCCGGTCTTCATCGGTCAACTGCCGGGATACCTCGGCGACTGTCTTGCCGATCTCGTTGAGCAGCCGCGTCATGACGTCGTCATAATCCGCATCCTCGGCTATCTCCATGCGCTCGATAACGCGCCCGGTGTAGTCCTTGCCGCGCTTCTTCCGGTCTCGGAACTCAAACGCATTGAGCGCGAAGGTCGGCCGCGCCTGCTCGCGCTTGAAGGTCATGACGAAGGCCTGCGCCTCGCCGATGGTCATCTTGACCGCCACCTTGCCCCGGCCGGGAATAGGCAGCTCGACGGTGATGGAGTCGGTGCTGTAGTGCTTCTGATACTTCCTGCCGCCCATCTTGACGCCGTTTATCTCTTTACCGTCATTCATAAATTCGTCAATGTCCTTTGTCAGCTCGACGCGCTGCACCTGTCGGTCAAGGTCAGCCTGCATTATCTCGTTGTACATGGTCGACAATGAGCTGTGACGGTCGCCCGCCGTGCCCTCAAGCACCTGCATAAGCATAGCCGGCTGGATAGTCTCGATCATGCCGGTGCTGGTCATAGTGCGCAGCATGACATCCTTACCGGCGCCGTAGACCTTGCTGGCCGCGCCTACCGTCAGCTCAGCGAGGGGAACAGCGTCGACCCACTCGCCGTCGATATATACCCGCCCGTGCCGCGTGTCGGCGGCGATGACCTCGCGCATGGTCTTTTCAATGGTCTTAAGCTCCTCCAGCGTCAGGCCGCGCGTCGGTGTCACCTTTCTCTGCTCGCCCTCGGTGTAGTACTGGCCGATGTTGGCGATGTTGATAAGATCCTGCGTCACGTCGTCGAATATCTGTGCGACATCGTTGTCGGTCTTGGAGGCGTTTAACTTTTCCTGATAAGTGCTCAGCATGTCGTCGCTCAGGCCGCCCTCTCGGTTGATGGCCTCCATGAGTGCCACCATGTCGGGCGCCTCGTTGCGCAGCATGTGCAGCACCTCGTTGGCGAAGTTTATAGCCCCGGTAACATTGACAGTCGTCCCATGCAGCACCCCGCCGGCGCTCTTCATGACGGCGTCCATGTCCTGGCCGAAATTCGACCCGATCCGCTTGTACCCCTCCGCGCGTTTCTTGATGGCGTTTATCTGTGTTCTGATATTGCTGACGGTTTTAAGCGTCTCGTTTTCCGTGCGTAGCTGGTTAAGCTCTCGGTCGTTCTTTGTCTGATAGCTATAACCGCCGTCGACCCTCTCGCCACCCTGCTTATATGCGCGGCGGAGATACTGCTCTGCAAGACCGTTTTGACGGCTGAGCTCCGACAGCTCCGGCAGAGGCTCAAGCCGTTTAGGCGGCGTTTTGCCCTCTCGGAGTGCCTTTTCAATGTCAAGCTCATTTTGTGCAAGCTTTTTTTCATAATTGACCCGCTGGTCAACATACAGCTCAGAGATAGCACGCATCGCCCGCTGTACTGCGTTTTTTTCGTCGTACAAATTGAAATACTCATGTAGTTTACCGCTCAGCCGGCGTGACATAGTCGCGTCAAACACGTTGCCGTATATCTTGCGCACCTCGCGCGTCACGCCCTTGACATAATCGGCTCGGTACACCCGGCCGCTCCTGCGTGCGGATATCTCCTCCTGCTCTGTCTGCATCGTCTCCGCGCTCTGCTGACGTTCCGCTCGGCGGCGCTCCGCCTTTTCCACCTTGGCTGCCGCATCCGCCTCCCCGGTGGCCTTTTTCTCCGCCTTTTTGGCCGGCTCGCCCTCGGCGAGGTCATACTTTGGATTTTTTTCTAAATTATTTTTGCTGTTGCTATTGACATTCTGCTCGGGTTGTGATACACTACTGTCAGCAGAGTGTCCGCTGGTACTGAGTAACGGCAATTGTAGCCTATTAACTTTCAGCCAGTCGTCCACTCTGCTTCTATTTTTGTTGACATAGCGGACATTGCTTGTGCTTATCAAGCTTTGTGTGCTGTTACGAACGTATGCGCTCGCCACCTTAACGACGTCAATAAACGATGTTTTACTAACACGTGTTGTCGCATTGGGTTCCAGCACCATCATTACCGGCTGCCCATTTGCATAGACCTCGCCAAAGAGCACCAGCCTCCCGGGTTCTGTTTTGGAATCGAATACCAGTATAGGGTCATTCAGCAGATACGGCAATTGTTTTATCACGTCTAAAGTCATTTCGGAGTGTTTATCCATGATATCCATCAGTTTTGATGCATCTATTCGCACTTGTTTTGTACCGATTTTTTCACCGTTAGTTTCGAGCTCCGCTAAATACACCGGTGTTTGACCGATCTCTAAAGAAAAGCCGATAGTCATTTGATCCCACGCGTCTATGCTTTGTCTGAACTTACGTGCATATTCCGCGTTTTTCTCACTCATGTCATACTTTTGTGTGTCCTCCGCCACATCATGCGCCGAGGTACGCACCCCTCTGCCCTCTGTCCTCTCCTTACTCATCGCCCCCTCAAACGCTCTACCCAGCTTGACCACCTCGGCGATCGATGTCTCGTCCGCCTTGGCAGTCTTAAGCGCCCGGAACAGCCGCCGCAGGGAGTTTATCGCCCGGCTCAGCACGTTGCGCTCGGCATATTTGTCGATAAAGCGCACGCTGCCCAGCTTGTCGGCCACTGCCCGCGCGACAACCTCGCGCTCGATGAGCTCGCCGTCAACCATAGGGAAGGCCTTAAGATACTCCGCCCACGTCGCCGCCGTGCCGGCACGGTTCCCCAACCACTCACTGTAGGGCTGTGCGCCCTCGTACTGGCTCACATACTGGTCTACTATCTCGCGCCGCCGCGCCTCGCTCGTTGAGGTGAGGGCGGCCTTTTTTAGCTTTGTGTAGCCCTTGACGCCCTCGAGGTCATGCGTCACCTCGTGCGTGATAACGTCCCGCGCCGCCTCGCCCGCCTGCTTGGCGTCAATGACAGCCAGCCGCGCACCCTCGCCGAGAGAGTCGGAATAAAGCCCGCGATGTCCCTTGCCCAGCTCGGCATTGAGCACGAACAGCCCCTGCCGGACGGCGATAATGTTAGCCACTGCTCGCTGTGTCTTTTTGTCGAGCGACTGAGACGAGCGCAGCCACTCCATAACAGCCCGCCGCACGTCGGGGTGCAGCGTGTCGAAGTCCTTGACCAGCTTGCGCGCCGCGTCCTGCTCGGCTCCCGTGTAGCTGACGCCCTCATTGACCCGCTCGCCCGCGTTGGCGCGGTCACGCGCCCGCAAAAGCTCCGCCATGGAATCAAACGCCTCGCCCGATTGGGCTTCAAGCTGTCCCGGCGCTGAATCCAGCTGAGCCTGCGCCGCCCTCAGCTGTTCCTGTGCCGCCTTGACTGAGCGCCGCCGCTCTGCGGCAGTCTTGCCGACGCCGCCCGAGTCAATGAAGCTTTGCAGCTCTGCTATAGTGCTCTCAAGCTCCGGGGCGTTGCGCTTCATGTCGCTCTTGAGCGTCTCATATGCCGCTATATCCTCGGTCGCTTTAGTATCAGCGCGGGCTATCTCGCCGAGAATGTCGCGCACCTCGGCCTCCGTGCGTGAAGCAAAGCCGCGCATGTGCTCGGCGTCGGCACCCCATGCGATGGAATAGCTGTCATCGCCCAGCTTCTTTATCTTGATGTACTCACTGCTATCGCCGTTGCCGGTCGCGCTCGCCTTGTATACCGCGTCGCTGCCGTTCCATGACGCCGACTCAGCCACACCGGGCACCGTGCCGCCCTCGCCGGATGCCGTTCCGGCTTGATCCGCCGCGATGATATCCCGGAAGGAGGCCATATCTGCCTCGGCGCGGCTGTCGCCGAGATACAGCATTGACCACGCCTCGATAGCGTAGGCCGTTCTGATGCCGTCCTTGTTGGCTACAAAGTCCGCCCGGCTGTATTGCTTGCCGGTACGGCTGGACATGTAAGCGGCGAGGTTGTCCAGCGTCTGGGCACCGGCATTGTCAAGCTCGGCATATACCTGCTGCACACCCTGATACGACTGCACCGCGAACAGATCCGCCTTGATCCGCCCGAGGTTGAGCGCCGCGCCGCTGCTCGTCTTGTCCGCCATGGCGTCATAGGCCGCAAGCGACGTCCGCAGATCAGACAGTGCCGGCGGCGTGTTGGCGTCGTTCTCGGTCTGAAAGCCCTCCATAACGCGGCGCGCTGTGTTGAGCGTCGCGTCTACATTGCCCTCACTGATAACACGGTTGCCGGATATCGTCATGCGTGCCGCATCGTATGCCGACGCACCGCCGCCCATGAAGGCGCCCGAGACAGCGCCCACAAGCCCCGAATACATAGCATCCCCCAGCGTCGTTGACGCCTCGGGATCCACGCCGGTCACCCGCTTCCAAAATACGTCGGTATAGTCACCGAGGAATTCCTCAACGAACTCACCCGCCGCACTCGATACCATGTTTTTGACAACTCCGCGCCACGCTGCCTGCGCTGCCCACTGTGAGGCGCGGGTGGTAGCTCGCCGGAGGATGGAGCTGCCCGCCTTGGTAGCGGCACGACCATACAGCGCCCGCGCCGCCTGGCCGCCCGCACCGGTCAGCGTCTCCAGTGCGCCCTCAGTCGCGCCGGACAGAATACCGTAAGCGTATTCCTTTGCTCCCAGCTCGCCGGTGGTCTTGACCGCCTCGCCTGTGCTCGAGCCCATGACGCCGGTAAAGAACAGCGGCGCGCCCACATGCGGCACGAGGAAGACAGACGACTGCCCCACGCCCGCCGCCGTGTCACCGAGAAAGCCCATAACGCTGCCGGGGTTGTACTCGGCAGTGAATTGCCGCTGCCACCCGCCTACCTTATCGTCCTCAAAGACGTGCTGAGCGTATGCCTTATCTCCCGAGAACAGCGCCCCCGTGCCGACGAGAAGGTCGGCAGCGCCCTCAAGGACGCCGCCCAGCCCCGCAAGGGCGGATTTGCCTATATACCCCAGCCCGCTGCCTCGATTCTTACGCCGCTCCTCCGGAGGCGTTACCAGCACCGTTGTCGGCGCTGTCTGCTGCTCATACGCTGCCGCGAATTGATTGCTTTTTGTGCTGAATTTAGATGCCATATCCGCCTCCGTTTATTTGTTGTACCGCTTGCTGACGCTGGCGCCCAGCTCCTGCGAGGTGGTCGGCACCGTTGGCGTGTTGATCTTGGTTGCCTTGGATTTAAGTATCTCCATCAGCGCGTCGGCGTTTTGCTTGTTGCCTGCGCTCTTCTCGTAAATACGGTCGATGTAATTATATATCTCCATCGATAACACCGTATAATCTGCCGTCAGCGGTATAAAAGCCGTCTTTAAGGCCTCGAGCCGGCCAAGGCGCCTCCCCATATGCGACGCCATGCTTACCGCCGGAAACTATTCTGATACCGGTTGCCTGAAGCGTCTCGTTGGCGTTTCCGTTTTTGCCGGATACACTGACGGCCACATGCAGCCCATCCTTTGAATCATTGTCAAGCGACACACTCATACTATCCGCGATCTCCTCCTGTATCGCCTCCGCTCCGGCCTCGGTGTAGTACCTCGCATTCTCTCCAACGTCGTTGTACTGGTCAAGCAGCTCGACCACCGGCTCGCCTATCTTGTCGGCGCCCTGGTAGTTCTTTTGCGACTTGTCCACCACCGCCTGCACGCTCTCGGCGCCCACGCGCGACATCAGGCTGCGCACCTGTGTGTCGCTCAGGTCTCCGGCGCGGCTCAGCGTCACTATCTGATTGATGACGTTCAGCGTCTCGTCATCGCTCATGCTGTTATCAAGCGCCGTGTTTATCGCGCTCATGCGCTTGTCTGCCAGCTCTGCCTTGAGCTCAGCCCCCTGCGCCTCGGTCAGCTCGCCCTCGCGCACCCACGTGTCAATATTTTTGTCGGAGTAGCCGACGCCCTCCTCGGGGTACATCTCGTCAAGCGTTGTGACCCTGTCAACGTTCTGCTTGAGCGACAGCCATACACGGTCGGAGTAGTCGCCCATGACGCTATCAATTATCTCGTCACTGTAGCCCGCCTGCTTGAGCTGCTGACGTATCTGCGCCCCGCTCAGCGCGTTCTCAGTGCCGGAGTTGACTATCTCAAGCGCACCCGCGCGGGCATTGGCCACCTCGGCCTCAGCTGCTGCCGCCTCGTTCGCCGCCTCTGTCGGCGTCTTTTGGGCGTAGGCCGAAACAGAGGAATTGATCAGACCGTCAATGTCCTCGGGCAGGCCGTAGCCCATAGCCCTGGCATATGCCTCGGTACGCGCCTTGATGGTCTCAGCGTCAGCCCCCTCGGCCGCAAGGCTGTTGACATAGACGCCCAGCTCCTGAGACGTCGCCTTTTGCGTCGCCTCCTCGTTCATGAGGTAGTTGGCATAATTCTGTTTTAGCGTTGCATTGTAGTTGGCTGCGTTCTGCTCCACCCCGGACACATAATCCGCATATGATGCAGCATGCTGAGCGTCTGCCAGCGCCTTGGTATCGGGGATCTCATGCCGTAGCGGGTTGATGTGGTTCTGCCTCAGGTCGTCAAGGTTTTTACGGATGATAAGAATACGTATACCCGGCCATTTTAGCGCCAGCCGCTTGGCCTTTTCGCGAAGTGCCCACGATTTACCGCCGCCACGCGCACCGCCGTAAGCGACATAGCGTTCATGTGCCATCATAAATTCGTGCTGCTTGGGCTGGCAGCGCCCCAGCACTAACGTCGTGCCCGCCATCAGTACGCCTCCTCATCGGCCTCGTCGGGCAGCACCACCTCGACCGTGCCGCTCTCGCTCACCTCGGCGCGATCCGTCCAGCGGCACCAGTTCTTGAGGGCGAATATGGTCACGCTCGGCACATACTTACCCCGCGCCGCACCGCTCACCAGTGTGTCCGCCCTCAGATCCTCCAGCTCGCGCTGCACCTCGGGGTAATATTCGTGAATGGTGCTGTAAAGCGTTCGCCGGCTCACCTTGGAGCCCTTAGCGTCGCGGCACCAGCGCGAGAAGCCGGTAAACGTCGGCACGCCCGCAAAGCCGTCCCTCTCGAGCTCCTCGCAGTATTGGTCGAACCACTCTACCAGATGCCGCCCCGAACGGACAAATTACGTCCTCGTCTAATACGTCGGATAGAAAGTAAGTAGGTAATTTACCACCATAAACTAACCGTTCGCCCGTTTTTTCCATATACTTGGTTATGTAGTTAGCCGCTTCGCTTAAACCGTCGTGAACGTCGATAGGCTTAAAATCGTTTCTACCGAAATGTTTTAGGAAATGGCTGTTTTGGTAAGTCGTTTGCATACGGTGTTTTTTCGTGTCGTAGTCTTTGACTT
>CAYXBY010000039.1:0-14710 GCA_964463325.1 uncultured Lachnospiraceae bacterium
GGCCCCAAAGGATGGGGCCGAGCCCTCCGACAGCCGGTGACGCAAATGAGAATTGCCGTGAGCAAACGCCCACGGCAATTTTTGTTCAATTCTCATTGGCGGCATGATAAACGCCGGTCGGGACGTACTAAGCGGAGATGGGGGGCTCCGGGGGGAGGAACTAAGGGTTCCTCCCCCGCGGGCTGTTCTTTTGGTTCAGACCGCCCTTGGCGGGTCTGAACGGTTACTTCTTCTGTCAGAAGACAGAAAAGTACAAATCATCGATCACAGCTGGCGATCGGTCAACCCAGCCCCGCGGCTGTCGCCGCAAAAAGCGTCGAAGTATGCAATACTTCAGACCCATCACCTCACAAAATGTGTCCACACATGTGTCTCGCGCTCGGGCAAGCCGTACATCTGCCTGCCAAGGGCAATGCTGCGCATGAGAAACACAGTGTTCCGCGCCAGCGTGCGCATGGTCTGAAGCCCCTCGGCGTCCTGCGCGGCCTCACCGGGCGCGCGGCCGTGAATACTGTTCCAATATTGGCTCGATACCACCGGCATGCCCGCGATCGTGAAATACTTATTAAGCTCGTCAAAGGTCGCCGAGCAGCCGCCGCGCCGCGCACAGGCAATCCCCGCACCGACCTTCATGGTCTTGTCAAATGACGTGCTGTAAAACAGCCGATCCAGACAGGCGATCAGCGTCGCGTTGGCCGAGGCGTAATAGACCGGGCTGGCCACTATCAGCGCGTCGGCTGCCTCAAATTTGGGCGCCAGCTCGTTGACGATGTCGTCAAAAACGCATTTGCCCGTCTTGCCGCATGAATTGCAGGCAATACAGCCGCGCACATCTCTGCCGCCGACCGCCACCGTCTCACATTCAATGTCATCCTCGACGGCAAACACCCGCTCAAGCTCCCGCAGCGCCATCGCCGTGTTGCCGTTCTGCCGCGGACTGCCATTTAACATCAGTACTCTGAGTTTATCCATATCTCCCTCGCTTATCACAAATTTCTACTATATTATATTGCGCCACGCGCCCGAGGTTGACGCCATCGGCGTTTTTTTTTTACAACTCTATGCCCTCGGCCTCGGCGATCCACAGCGCACCGTCGGCATCCGACGGCATATTCCAGCCGCCGCGCGGCGACACAAACACGCTGCCGGTCAGCACGCCGTCCGGCGCACAGCTGCGCTTGAACTGCTGCGTAAAGAAGCGGCGCATAAAACGAACCAGCCAGCGCTTGATCGTCTCGCCGTCATAGCGTCCGCGGAAGGCGAGAGTCGCCAGCTCGAACAGCTTTTGCGGTCCGCATCCAAAGCGCAGCATGTAGAACAGGAAGAAATCATGCAGCTCGTAGGGGCCAACGATGTCCTCGGTCTTTTGCGCGATACTGCCGCTCACCGCGTCCGGCGGCAGCAGCTCAGGGCTTATCGGCTGCCCGACTACCGTCAGCAGATATTCCTTCGCCGCGACAAAGCGCTCGTCGTCAGCCAGCGTGCGCACCATCTCGCGAATAAGCGTCTTGGGAATGGAGGCATTGACGGCGTACATGCTCATGTGATCGCCATTGTAGGTGCACCAGCCCAGCGCTAGCTCGGACATGTCGCCCGTGCCGATGACAAGACCGTTGACCATGTTCGCCACATCCATCAGCACCTGCGTGCGCTCGCGTGCCTGCGCGTTTTCGTATGCCGCGTCATAGACGTTCTCAGCGTGCCCGATATCGGCAAAATGCTGCTTGACGCTGTCACCGATGACCACAGTCCGCGCCTCGACGCGCAGGCTTTCCATCAGCGCGAGCGAATTTTTGTAGGTCGCGCCACTGGTGCCAAAGCAGGGCATGGTGATGCCGACCACATGCTCAGGACTATAGCCCAGGCGTTGATCGCCACCATGAGCGCAAGCGTGGAGTCAAGGCCGCCCGAGACACCGATGACGGGGCGGCAGCCCGTCAGCTGCATGCGCCGCGCCAGCGCCACGGTCTGAAGCTCAAATACCTGCTCGACCCGCTCCCGCCGCTCGGCCTCGTCCGCCGGGATGAAGGGATAGGGACTGACCCGTAGCCGGTCATATGGAGCCGACTCGCAGGTAAGGCTGCCGTCGAGGTCGATCCTGCGGACACCCTCGGGCATGCCCAGCGCCGCGGCGCAGTCCCCGAAGCGGTCGAGCCGTTGACGCTCCATGCGGCAGCAGCCGAGGTCGGAATCGGCATACAGCAGGTAGTCGCCATCAATATATTTTTTGTTCTCGGCCAGGCAGACGCCGCCCGAGGCAATGAACGAGCTGCCGCTGCAGACATAGTCAGCCGTCGATTCGGTGTAGCCCGCCGAGGCATAGACATACAGCGCCATCAGCCGCGCCGAAAGCTCGGTCACCATCTGACGGCGGTAACTGTGCTTGGCCGCCATGGCCGTGCTGGCCGACAGATTGAGTATGATGTTCGCGCCGCCCAGCGCCAGCAGTGTCGACGGCGGCATCGGCGCCCAGGCATCCTCGCAGATCTCGAGCCCCAGCCCCAGACCGTTGCAGTCGCGGAAGACCAGCCCCCGTCCAAACGGTATATCGCGTCCCAGCAGCCGCACCGTTTGCGCGGCAGTGCTGAGCCCCGACGCAAATATGCGCTTTTCCGAAAACTCACCGTAGCAGGGCAGGTACATTTTGGGTACCACGCCGCACAGCCGCCCGCCACTGAAGAGCAGTGCGCAGTTGAACAGCCGTCCTTCATTGAAAATGGGCGCACCGACGGCAAAGGTAATATCGCGGGACTCGCCCTCAAGCTCAGCTATCGCCCCCGTTACCGCTCCCTGCAGCGTCTGACTAAAGAACATATCCCCGCAGGAATAGCCCGTCAGGCCAAGCTCCGGCAGAACCAGCACGCGAACACCGGCCGCGCGCGCCTCGCCGATATATTTTTTGATCTGCTCAAGGTTTGCGACTACGTTGCCCGGGCGCACCGACGGCACCGCCGCGGCAACACGTATAACATCCTTCATTACAATTCGACCTCCGGATATCACGCGGCATCGCGCCGCGCGTGAATGCTTTATTATCGGCTTAATGATAGCACAAATATGCCCAAATGTCAATAAAAAAGATAAAAACCGTGTTGGCGAAACACCGCTGCGTACGGCTCAAAAGCGGCTTCCGGACTTGACAAAAGCGTCATATTGTGATATCATAAAGCCGGGTGTATTTATACATGAAAAACGGGGAATATCCTCAAATCCTCATGGAGGGAATATGGTAAGGTATACAAAAACAATCGCCATTCTGTTGGCGGTGGCGTTGTCGATCGGACTGTGCAGCTGTGGCGTGCTGCGTGACGACACCGTCTATGCGCCGGTGTCGACCGGGAATCAGTCGTCGGACGGCTTTTACTATGATCTTTACGAGAACGGCACCGCGATTATCAGCGGCTGTGACAGCACGGCAAAGCATATAGTAATTCCTGAAAAGGTGGACGGGCATACCGTTACAGGCATCGGAAACGGTGCATTTTCGGGAATTGAGACGGTTTTTTATATAGAAATGGGGTCAAATATCAAGACCATTGGCAGGGATGCTTTTTTAGGCTGTCTGTCACTGATCAGAGTTGACCTCGGCGGCAGTGTGTACAGCATTGGCGATTCGGCCTTTTACGGGTGCCTGCTGCTATGCGAGGTCAATGGGCTGGATTCGGTCGAGAGCATTGGCATGTCGGCGTTTTTTCAGTGTGGGTCGCTGGCAGAGATCAAGCTGCCCTCCTGCCTTGCGTCAGTGGGTGAGCAGGCGTTTTTCGGATGTTCGGCGCTGGTGTCGGTGAGCCTGCCCAAAAAGGGCTGTGTTATTGGGAACGGTGCTTTTTCGTATTGTGATGCGCTGTGCGCGGTCGATCTCGGCGGAGTGACCGAGATACCGCAGGGTGCATTTGAAAAATGTCCCTCGCTGACCTCGGTTGCTATTGGCGATCGTGTGACGAGCGTGGGCGAGAGTGCTTTCCGCGCTTGCTATGCGCTTTCAAAGGTTACGGTGGGCAAGCGGGTGGCGTTCATTGGCTCAAGCGCTTTTGAGGAGACCGCCTGGCTGGACAGCAGTGCTGAGACCTTTTTAATAGTCGGTGACGGCGTGCTGCTGCGCTACAACGGCAGCGAGGCTAATGTCACTATTCCCGATAATGTCAAGCTGGTGGCGGATGCCTTTTGCGGCAACACATCGCTGCGCAGTGTGACGGTCAGCGGCAAGACAACGGCTATTGGTGATTTTGCCTTTTCCGGCTGCAATTCGCTCAGCCGTGTGACGCTGGAGGGTCGTATAGCAACGCTTGGACGCTACGCCTTTTCGCAGTGCTCTGCGCTGACGGTCATATATCTGCCAGGCTCGTTGATCTCCATTGACACCGGTGCGTTTGCGGGCTGTGGAATGTTGGGCAGCGTCAACTACGGTGGCAGTGCATCGGATTGGAGTCGCATACAGCTGGAGCGGTCCGGTAACGATTGCTTAAAGCTGGCGACCGTTAACTATTCTCAAAAGCCGTGAGGAGGGGAAGCATGAAGTACCTGAAAAGAGTTATCACATTTACATTTTGCGCGGCGCTGCTGCTTTTGTGCCTTTCATCCTGCGCCACCGGTACGGCGTTCAGCTTGCCTACAAGGCAGCTGATAGACGAGACCGAGCTGAGCTTTGGCAGCTTCCGCTACTGCCTGTATGACGACGGCTGTGCTAAAATAACTGCATACACCGGCAGCGAGAGCTTGGTGACTGTGCCGGACACCATCAATGGCGCACGAGTAGTTGAGCTGGGTATGGATGCCTTCAGTGACAGCCAGACGCTGCAAGCCGTCAAGCTCAATTCCTCGCTCGAAGTGATCGGGGATTACTGCTTTTACAACTGTGCGTCGCTCAGCGAAATAAGCATAGGGCGCCGCGTATGGTCGATCGGTGTGGCTGCATTTGAGGGAACACCGTGGCTGTCGTCACAGACGGATGAATTTGTGGTCGTGGGTGACGGAGTCCTGCTTAAATATCAGGGCAGTGCCCTCGAGGTGACGGTGCCGGCAGGCATTCGTCATACGGCGTACGCCTTTTCCATGAACGACCAGCTTATTTCCGTCAGCTTTACTGACGAGCTGCTGACGCTGGGCAATAGCACATTCTCATATTGCACAGGCCTGCGCCGCGTCGAGCTTGGAAACAGCCTGCGCATGATAGGCGAGGGTGCGTTTGACGGCTGTGAGAGCCTGACCGGTGTTCGTCTGCCGGACAGTCTTGAGGTCATCGGCGCATATGCCTTCAATTATTGCAATTTTCTCAATAAGATATGTCTCGGTCCTAATGTGCGCACTATTGGCAGCTATGCCTTCCGCAATTGCCTGCGCATGAAGCTGGTAAGCCTGCCGGCGGCGGTGACTGACATAGGTGAATATGCCTTTGCCGACTGCTATGTGCTGACGCTGGTGATCTATGATGGCAGCGCCGAGCAGTTTGAGGCGTTGGGACTTTCGTCTACAAACTATATTCTCCGGGATGTTGACAAGATATATCTCAAATGATCCGAGGAGTGGGATGCTATGAATAAAAATAAAAGACCTGCGTGGCGGCTGCCGGCGGCGATGTCGCTGGTGTGGCTGACGGTGGCGGCTGCTACGCTGATATTGCTGTACCGCTTTACGCGATATCTGCCGCTCATGCTGGGCGGGCTTGCGGTGCTTTTGCCGACGCTGACGTATTGGGTGCTGTTCCTTTTCTGCCGAGAGGGCGGAGAGGACGCGAGTGCGGCGGCGAGCGCCGAGGCGTCCGAAACGCCAGAGACGCCGGAGACGGGCGATGATGCCGCGGCCGCGCGGCCGCGCCGCTCGCTGCTGAGCTGCCTGCAACGGTTGTTCGGTGCGATCTGGCATGGGCTCCAACGTCTCGGTGGCGCGGTGTGTCGGCTGTATGACCGCAGCCGTGTGGGGGCAGTGGTGGTGCTGTCCGTCGCTGTTATGCTGGGAGTCAACATATTCTTCTGGCTGATGCTCCGTCGAGCGACGACTGTCTACGCTATCAGCTTTGTGACGCCGGTCGTGCTGGCGGTTATGTTCGTCATGTGCATCATATTTGAAAAGTGGTGCGCCAATGCCGCCCCTGCGGACACGTCCGACACATTGTCCGCCGCACAGCTTCGCTGCCTGCGCACAGCGCTGGCGACGACGCGACTGGTGCTGGCGCTGGTGGCAGTGGCCGCGGTGGTCAAGCTGCTGGGGTTCTACGAGCTTTTGCGGCCGGTCGATATCGCGCTGACAGTGATATTCGTTTATGTGACAGTATTTTTGCTGCTGTCGCTGGTGGTGCGCGGGGTGCGTCGCGAGCTGCTGACCGCCCCCGAGCTCAGCATTCCAATGCCGCTCAGCCTCGGCCGCGACCGCGACCTTGGCGTGCTCAGCTATCTTGAAAAAAATACCGGCATCACCATGCGCTCGCTGTGGAGCATGCGGCTGGTCAAAAAAATGATACCCTACACCGTGCTGCTTTCAGCGCTGCTGCTGTGGCTGTGCTCGGGTGTGGTGCAGGTCGAAGCCTACCAGACCGGCGCTGTCTACCGTCTGGGGCGGCTGTGTGAGCAGACGCTGGAGCCGGGGCTGCATCTGACGCTACCTTGGCCGCTCGATCGCGTCGAGATATACGACACCGACACCGTCAGCACGCTGACCATCGGCTATATTTCGTCCGAGGAGACGGACAACACCTGGACTGGTACGCACGGCTCGAATGAATACAAGCTGCTGCTGGGCGGCGGAAACGAGCTAGTGTCCATCAATCTGCGGCTGGAATATCGCATTTCAGATCTTGAAAGCTATCTGCGCAGCTGCTCACGCCCGGAAAAGCTGCTTGAAGCGGCGGCATATGAGCTGGTCACTGACCGCACTATTGGAACTGATCTCAATTCGCTGCTGTCTGCCGACCGTGCCGCATTCGCCGACAGCTTCCATCGTGAGCTGACAGAGCGCATGTCCGTCTATAGCACAGGGCTGGAGCTGGTGAGCGTTGTGCTTGAGAGCATACACCCGCCAATAGATATAGCGTCGGTATATCAGGAGATGGTCGGCGCTGAGATCAAGGCAGACAAATACCTTCTTGACGCTCAGGCCGCAGCCGCGGTCAAGCTGGCTCAGGCACAAAAAAGCTATGACACTGCTGTCAATACGGCAAATGCTGACAGCTACACCAAAACTGCCGCTGCCGAGGCCGATGTAGCCGAGTTTATGGCCGGCGTTGCAGCCGATGGGCAATATTCGGATGCATATAGATATTATAAATATCTAAACGCCATTGGCAGCGCCTACGGCAAGGCGCGGCTGGTCATCGTTGGACAGGATATCGACAGCTCAAGCATATATTTCGGCGGTCTTGCAGTTATAAACTGAACCGCACAGGAGGATACGGGCATGAACAATAGCCAAGTTAAAGAGAAAAAAGAGCGTTCGGTGGCCTTCACCGTGCTAAAATACGTTATTGCAGTCGTGTTGGTGGCGCTGCTGGTCTATTTCGGCTTTACATGTGAGGTTCGAGAGGGCAGCTGTGCCGTCATACTGCGCTTTGGTGCAGTCAGAGAGGAAATAAGTGAGGCGGGACTGTATTTCCGCCTGCCGTGGCCGTTTGAAACGGTGGTCAGCTATGATAACCGTCTGCAATACCTTGAATCCAACTACCTCGAGACCACCACCAAGGATAAGCGCAATGTTATCATTCAGTCCTACGTGGTCTGGAGCATCAACGACCCCGTGCTATACCACAACAGCGTGGGCTCGCAGGGCAAGGTGGACACATATATCAAGGATCAGGTCTTCAGTGCCACAAACAGCGTGATGGGCGCGTATGAGCTGTCAGCGCTGGTGTCGCTGGAGCAGGAAAAAATAAAGACCGACGAGATACAGAACGAGATATGCAGCCGTGTGCGCGAGCGCTGCGCCGCCAACTACGGCATATCGGTGAGCGACGTAAGCATACTGCGGCTCTCACTGCCGGACACCAACCTTGAAAGCGTGTTCGAGCAGATGCGTGCCGATCGTCAGAAGGATATCGACACCATACTTGCCAACGCGCAGCGCGACGCCAACAAGATCACCTCGGATGCCGATGCCGAGGCGGCGCAGATAGTCGCTAACGGCGTCACTGCCGCTGCTGAGATCAAGGCCAAGACCGAGACCGAGGTCGCACGCATCTATGCCGAGGCGCAGGCGGCCAACCTGGAGCTTTATCAGTTCTTAAAGCAGCTTGATACCGTTGTGGCCTCTGTCGGCGACTCGACGGTGCTGGTCGTCAAGGCGGATGAATACCCCTTCCGCGTGCTGACCGAATACGGCAGCTATCTGACCGACGAGGGCAATGAGACCGTCGTCAAGGATCTGAGCTACATACTCACACAGCTGGATGAGGCAGACCGCGAGGCGCTGATATCGGCTGTGTCCGAGCTCATCGCGGCGGCAGCCGGAGAGGGTAAGGCCGCGCAATGAGAGAGAAAAAGAAGACCCTGCTTTCGGATATCCTCAGCAGCGTGACCAAGTACTTTTTGGTGCTGGTCTGCGTGGTGGTGGTGTTCATAGCGCTGTCGGGCGTGAGGATAGTCAAGAGCGGGGAGGTGGCGCTGGTACTGCGATTTGGGCGGCTGGTCGGCGACACGTATGAGGAATCGGTGCACGAGCCGGGGCTGCTGCTGGCATTCCCCTACATCATAGATGAGGTCATCATGGTGCCGACCGGCAGCGTCATCGAGCAGACTGTGACCACGCATTACACCGCCGGCAGCATGACCACGCTGCACAATAACGGCTACGTAATAACCGGCGATCAGAACATCGCCGTGATCAGCGCGTCGGTGAAGTATGTCATATCAGACCCCGTGGCCTATGCGCTGAATGTCAAGGATATCGAAAAGATCATTAATGCCAGCGTCAGCAACGCCATGATCGACGAGGCGGCCTGCATCGCCGTCGACGATCTGCTGACCGGCGGTAAGGACGCCTATGCAACGGCAGTCATGAGCCGCGCACAGTCCAAGCTGAGTGCAGCCGGCACCGGTGTGACGCTGGGCAGCGTTGAGCTGACCAATGTGTCCATGCCGGCGGCGGTCAAGGACACCTACGATATGGTCAATTCAGCGACCGTCCAGGCTGCGACGCAGCTTGAGCAGGCGCAGCAGTACCGCGAAAACCTCATCCCCAAGGCGCAGTCCGAGGCAAATGCGCTGATAGCACAGGCAAATTCGGATCAATCCGCCGCCGTGGCGGCGGCAAACACCGACCTTGCCGAATTTTGGGGCGTGGTCGATGAATATGCGCTCAATCCCGAGGTCGTGCGCACACGGCTGTACAGTGTGAAGGCAGCAGAGGCGCTGGGAAAGATAGGTCGCATTCGCGTCGTGCAGGATGGCGAAACTAAAATAGTGATAAGTGGGGAGTAATTATGGAAAACATAAACAATATGGCGGCCAACAGCCTTGAGTCGCTCTCCCGCGAAAACCTCAGCGAGCGCGGCAAGCGCCAGCTGACACGTGAGATAGTCTGCGGCGCGGTGGCGGTGTCCTGCCTGGCGGTAGGACTGCTGTGCAGCCGCATATTCCCGAATAATCCAACGCTCCCGGCGTTGCTGTACACGATCGGCTTTTTGGTCGAGGGTGTGCCGGTGTTCGTGGCGGCAATCAAGGGCATAATTACAAAGAATCTGACCAATGCCATGGAGATACTGGTGGCGCTGGCCATAATCGCCTGCTATTTTTCGCAGCAGCTGATATTGGCAGTGCTGATACCGCTGATACTCAACATTGTTCATTTTCTTGAGGAACGCAGCATCATGGGCGGCCGCGACGTCATCGAGGGGCTCAAAAAAATGCAGCAGTCGACCGCCATACTCATCGACGGTGACAGCGAGCGGCAGGTCGACGCCAAAACGCTGCGCGAGGGGCAGCTGATCGCCGTCCTGCCCGGCAGCGGCATACCGATAGACGGCGAGGTCGTCAGTGGCGAGAGCCATGTCGACCAAAAATCGCTCACAGGTGAGCCCGAGCCGGCGCATGTGCGTCCGGGCGACACGGTGTATGCCGGGACGGTCAATTTGGACGGGCGGATAGTCGTTAAGGTTCAGAAGGAGTACGTTGACACCTCGTTTTCCAAGATACTCAAGCTGCTTGAAAAGTCCGAGGGCATCGCGATACCCGAATCGCGGCTGATCGACCGCTTTATGATGTACTACATCCCCTTCGTGCTGGCCGTTGCGGCGGCGGTGGCGCTGATAGAGTCGGACGTCTCTCGCGCCATCGCGATACTGGTGGTCTCCTGCCCGTGCGGGCAGATGCTCGTCAGCTCGGCGCCCATGATAGCGGCGCTCTCGGTGGCGACGCGGCGGGGAATACTCATCAAAAACTCAAAATTTATTGAGGAGCTGACCGACATCGACGCGGTCGTGTTCGACAAGACTGGTACCGTCACCGAGGGCGAGCTGTTCATGAACAGCTGCCACACGGCGGATGGGCAGTCGGAGGAGGCGCTGCTGCGTGCGGCGCTGACGCTGGCGGCGGGCTCGACACACCCCGTGTCGCGCGCGACGGTGAGCTATGTTGGCGGGCGGCTTGAGGCATACGCTGACTGCCGTGTGCGTGAGCTTTCGGGACGCGGCATGGAGGGGCAGCTGCCGGATGGGCGTGTGCTGCGCTTCGGCAGCCGCAGCTGGATATGCGAATGTGGCGCGGTCATCCCCGAGGACATGTGTGCCGGGGAGGTCGGCAGCGTCAGCTATGTGGCCTGCGACGAGCAGCTGCTGGGAGCGCTGTGCTTCGGTGACCGTGTTCGCGAGGGCGCGGCTGACAGTATTGCCGAGCTGCGCGAGCTGGGCGTTGAGCAGACCGTCATGCTGACCGGTGACCGCGAGGCGCCGGCTGCCCGCATTTGCGAGGCCGTAGGTATCGACACGCTGCATGCCCAGCTGCTGCCCCAGCAAAAGCTGGATCATCTTCACGAGCTGCGCGAGCAGCATCGCGTGCTGGCTGTCGGCGACGGCATCAACGACGCACTCGCACTGCGCGAGGCGGATGTCGGTATTGCCATGGGCGCCATGGGCTCCGATCTTGCCATTCAGTCGGCGGATATCGCGCTGATGAACAACAAGCTCGAAAATATCCCCTTTGCCGTCAAGCTGGCGCGGCGCACCCGGCGCATAGTCTATCAAAACCTGGCGCTGTCCATCGGAATAAGCGCCGCCATGATCGCACTCTCGGCATTTGGCGTTATCAGCGCGCTGGCCGGCTCGGTGCTGCACAACTGCGGCGCCTTCGCCGTGCTGATAAACAGCTCGCGGATATTAAAACTGGGGGATGATTAATTAGTTGTATCCGGGGCTCTGCCACGGGGTGCTAATGTGGGGCGCAGCCCCACACGGTTCTTTTGAAAAAGCCCCCAGACCCCGCAAACCTTTCAAATAATCAGGAAATAAGAAATCCGGTTAGGGCTTAGAGCGTCCAAGACGTTCTTCGTCCTAACCGGTTTTCACTTTTTACACTGCCTGAAAGCTTTTTGCGGCGCTTTTTTCAAAAAAACGCGCGGGGGCAGAGCCCCGGATACCATAATAAAATCACATCAGCGGTGCGCAGAGGCGCAGGATGCTGTTGAAGACGCGGATGAAGAAGCTATCACGGCGATCCTTGAGCATGACCTCCTGACATTCCTCGAGGGTCGTCAGGAAATCGCGTTTGATATCGGCTATGGCGGGCGAGCGATAGAGGCAGGCGCCGCACTCAAAGTGAGTATAGAGACTGCGGAAATCAAGATTAGTGGTTCCGACGGTGGCGGTGCTGTCGTCCGAGACGAACACCTTGGAATGGATAAAGCCGGGCGAATATTCGTATATCCTGACGCCGGCCTCAAGCAGCTCGCGGTAATATGAGCGGGTGGTCATGTGCACCAGCCGCTTGTCTGGCGTGTGCGGCGTAATTATGCGCACATCAACGCCGCTTTTAGCGGCCAGCTTGATGGCGGATAGCATGTTGTCATCAATGATGAGATAGGGCGTGCTGATGTAGACGTAGTCGCGCGCGTGATTGAGTATGTGCATGTAGACATGCTCGCCGACGTTTTCAGAATCCATTGGACTGTCGCAGTAGGGCTGCACCAGTCCCAGCTGCTCGGCCGGCCGCGACGGAGCAGGGAAGGAGGACGGCAGGTAGGCGGCAAAGTCCTCGGCGGGGGCGCCGCGGTCGCGCGAGGTCATTGACCACATTTCAAGGAACATCAGCGTCATGCTCCAGGCGGCGGGGCCGGACAGCATGATGGCGGCGTCCTTCCAATGCCCGAAGCGCTGCTTGGCGTTGATGTATTCGTCCGACAGATTGACCCCGCCGGTGAAGGCCACTACGCCGTCGATGGAGACTATCTTGCGGTGGTCGCGGTTGTTCTGCACGGCGGTCAACGCCGGGCGGAAGGGATTGAAAACGGCGCACTTTATGCCGTAGCCGCGCAGCGTTTGGGCGTAGTTTTTTGGCAGCGTCAATAAGCAGCCGACATCGTCGTACATAATGCGCACCTCGACGCCCTCGCTCACCTTCTCGCGCAGTATGTCGAGAATGGTGTCCCACATCAGCCCCTCGTGAATGATGAAATATTCAAGGAAGATATAGCGTTTTGCCCGGCGCAGCTCGGTTAGCAGGCGGTCAAATTTGACCTCGCCGGGAGACAGATAAGCTGCCTCAGTCTCAGAGTAGACAGGAAAACCGGCGAGGTCGTTGAGATAACGTATTTGGGTCAGCTGGCGGGGATCGGCGTCGACGGCGGCGCTGTAGGCGCGGTCGGTTATGCCCTCCAGACTGTAGAGCGGGCGCGAACGCTCCGACAGCTGCTTTTGCCGGCGGTCAAAGCGGCGGGAGGAGCTTTGCATGTGGATAAACAGATAAAGCAGCCCGCCAAACAGCGGCACGAGCATTATGACGAATACCCACGTCAGCTTGGCGGCGCCGTTGTCGCGCCGCGTCAGTATGCACAGCGAGACGATAAGGCTGATCAGCGCCAGGAGAGAGCTGACTATAGTGTAAAACTTGCTCCAATAAACGACGGCGAGGACAATAAACGTGATCTGAGCAATAATGAGCAGTGCCACCGCGATACGACGGCGAAGGATGATATGATACCATTTTCTGTTCAATAGCTTGTACCTCGTTAATTAATTTTCTATCTTAAATTATACTATATTTCGACCGGTTTTTCAATAGCTACAGCGCATTTTGCCGTGCAACGACAAAAAAGGACGCCCGCAGCGCCCTTTTTATGACTGTTATTCCACTGTGAAGCTTGAAAAATGACCGTCCGCGTTCAGTAGTTTTCCGCTTTGAGCTTGAAAAAAGCCTGCGGATGTGCGCACACCGGGCAGACCTCGGGTGCACGGCGACCGATGTGTATGTGCCCGCAGTTGGAGCATATCCAAATGGCGTCCTCGTCACGCGAGAAGACCAGCCCCTCGCGCACATTGGTCAACAGGCGGCGGTAGCGTTCTTCATGCTCGCGCTCAATGCGCCCAACCGCCTCGAAAAGCAGTGCGATGTGTTCAAAGCCCTCCTCGTGTGCGTCGGCGGCAAAGGCGGCGTACATGTCTGTCCACTCGTAATGCTCGCCTGCCATGGCATCATTGAGATTGGTCGCAGTGTCAGGCATTTCGTCGTTGTGCAGCAGCTTGAACCACAGCTTGGCATGCTCGCGCTCGTTGGCCGCCGTTTCGGTGAATATGTCAGCGATCTGAACGTAGCCGTCGCGGCGCGCCTGAGCGGCATAGTAGGTGTACTTGTTGGTCGCCTGCGATTCGCCGGCAAAGGCCGCCATGAGATTGGCTTCGGTTTTTGAACCCTTAAATTCCATTTTTGGTGCTCTCCCTTGAAATATTATACCACTATTTTTGCCGCCGAGCGCCGCAGATATTCACTTTATTTTGAACAGCATAATAAGGCTCAATAAAAGGGCAGGCCTTGCGGCCTGCCCATGTGGATGAATTAAATTATTCGGGAACAACGTTGTACCACTCGCCATCCTGGACTACCTTGTAGCCGGGCGCGACTACAACATCGCGAGAGTTGTCCGTGCCAGGCTGGAATTTCTTGAATGAGCCACCGTAAACATTGATGGGGCCGTACTTAGCGACATATGTGTCACCGCAGTTCAGCAGGGTACGATCCTCTATTTCAGTTTCGAACTTGCCGCCATATACGTTGATCTTTCCATTGTTCTTATAGATAATGCTGCCTTTGATAGCCTTGAAATTACCGCCATAAATATTCACCGTAGATTCACCAGTGGAATATACAATAAAGGTCTGACTACTATCGTAAGTGCTGTTGTTGTATATTAATCCGCTCTTGTCCGCCGAGTTGTCTATGATAGTGAGTTTTGCCCCGGGCTCAGAACTCCCCAGCGGGCGTGATACAAACAAACCGAAATGACAATTTCCTCCTGCCGTGTACTGGAGCTTTTTGCCGTTCAGATCTATGGTAACGTCATTGCGGATGACGAGCATGCAAGGCGTACCGCCGCTAGTTGTAACAAGATCCGCATCCGCAAAGGTGATATCATTTGCCAGCTTCACAGTGCCGCCGTTGGCTATCGCATTGCGGAGCTCAGTAACGGTTGAAACAGTAGTGACAGAGGCCGGGAACTCACCATTGCCCTGGACAGCCTCGACCTTGTAGCTGAAGGTGCAGTTCTTCTCCTGCAACTCATTGCCAACGGTCTCGGGCAG